>CAIZOZ010000547.1 GCA_903934745.1 uncultured cyanobacterium | reverse complement strand
GCTGGCCTGGCTGCCGGCCCTGCCGCCGTTGTTCACCAGTTTGCCGGGGGCCGAGCAGCGTCGCCGCGCCCTGCTGGCGGCGGTTCTGGCTGCCTTGGCGCTGCTGCTGCGGCCCTGGCCGCCATTCCTGTGGCTGCCGGGCTGGTGTGTGGGCGGGCTGCTGCTCTGGGCCCTGGTGGCGCTGCTGCGTTGTCTGTACTGGCCCAGGCGCTGGCGCTGAGCCGCAACGGCGGCAGACGCCAGGCATAACGCCGCCCAAGGTCGACTGAAAGTCTGATCCCGCTGCCTGCAGCTCACCGCTCCTAGCGGACTCGCTGTCTGCGGATTCGCTGGCAGCGGTGTAAAAGGTTCAACGCCAGGATGTGTCGTAGCGCCAGCAGCTGGACGCCATTGACTTCGCTGGAGCGGTAACCATCCCCTCCGAGCCTCACATCACGCACCCAGTGCGATTCGCTCGCAATGGCCCAACGCTGCCTCACCAGCCGCAGCAACGCTTTCGGGCCTGTGCTCAGGGTGGTGATCAACGGGTGACGTGTCGGAACAGCTGGCCACCGCCCCGCCGGCCGCTGCTCACCAGTTCAGTTATCCAGCTTGCACAGAGATGCCATCGCACCTGGCGGCCGTGGCCCGCCTCGTCATCGCTGCTTTCGATTGGGAAGTGCGCTGCCCACGGAACTGCAGCAGGCCCTTGCGTGCCGATCGTGCCTGGGAGGTTCCGATGTCGCAGGAGGCCTGGGCTCAGGGTGCAACCCTGCGCCGCTCATAGGCAGCAGTGATAGAACCAGAATCAGTCTGCACAAACACAAACTCGTCGCCACCCTGAGTGGCATAGATATCGTAGTGAGAAACCTGTTTGAGATTGTCGGTGAATGTCACACTCCCCGAGCAATCCGCTTTCATGACATAGGTGCCTGAGTAGCTGCCGCGAACAATGTCACCATTAAAGTTGCCAGAGTAAACACCCGACATGCCGCCATTCCCGTCAAAGCGCTCTCGCCCAGCCTGCGCAAAAAACCGGTTTTTATCGACCGATTTTCCTAGAATAATTCCATCTTGAGCATATAAGTAATCGCCTTTCATCGTTGCCGTTGAGCATTGATCGCCAGCCTTGGCCGGAGCAGCAACAAACGAGGCCCCGGACAGTACCAGAGCAAAACCAAGAAGTACTAATTTGCGTTTACCCATAAGAGACGCCACCAAAACGCTGGAAGATTAATTTAACAGCAAAGAGCACGCCATTGATTGCGAGCAGCGCTTTGTTGTTCTTATTGATATGCCCTTCAGTCGCCCCGCCAGCTGGGGGTTCGGTGGGACGCGCCAGCCGCATGCGGCAAGGGCCCTGGAATCGCTCCACGTAGCCTTCGCCCTGGATCATCGGATCAGCACGGATGATGAGCGAGGGCCCCGACTTGGCAAGCAGAAACAGCAATCTCCCCACCACACTCAGCGAAGCCAGCGCTGAGCGCCTGCCCGGCAGCGAACCGCAGGCCCCCTCGCCAATCGGAGCCAGCCTCGGCGCGGCCGTGGCCGGCTTCGGCACCGATGGCATCCGCGGCCGCGTCGGCAGCCAGGTGACGCCGGCCCTGGCGCTGCAGGTGGGCTACTGGTGCGGTCTGGTGCTGCCGGCCGACGCTCCGGTGCTGATCGGCACCGATTCGCGCAGCAGCGGGCCGATGCTGGTGGCGGCGCTCACGGCCGGCCTCACCGCCGCCGGCCGCGAGGTCTGGCAGATCGGCCTGTGCCCCACGCCGGCGGTGCCGGGCACGATCCGGCGCCTGAAGGCGGCCGGTGGCCTGATGGTGTCCGCCAGCCACAACCCCCCCCACGACAACGGCATCAAGGTGTTCGGGGCCAGTGGCGCCAAGTTGCAACGCGAGCAGCAGCAGGCGATCGAAGCCGGCCTGCGCGGCCAGACCCCGGCGCCGGCCTTCCATGGCCACGGCACCGCCCACCAGCGCCCGGACCTGCTGGAGGCCTATCGCGATTCGCTGCTGCAGAGCACCAACGGTCGCCGGCTTGATGGCGTCAAGGTGGTGCTCGATCTCTGCTGGGGTTCGGCCACGGCCTGCGGCGAGGCGGTGTTCCGGGAGCTGGGCGCTGATCTCACCGTGCTGCATGGTCAGCCCGATGGCTCCCGTATTAATCAAGGCTGCGGCAGCACGCACCTGGAGCCGCTCAGGCAGGCGGTGCTGGAGCAACAGGCGGCGATGGGATTCGCCTTTGATGGCGATGCCGACCGGGTGCTGGCGGTGGATGGCCGCGGCCGCATCGTCGATGGCGATCAGATCCTCTATCTCTGGGGTTCAGCCCTGAGGGAGGCCGGAGCCCTGCCCGACCACCGCATCGTCGCCACGGTGATGTCGAATCTGGGCTTCGAGCGGGCCTGGACCGAATCCGGTGGCCTGCTGGAACGCACGGCGGTGGGCGACCAGTACGTGCATGCGGCGATGCAGGAGCTGGGGGCCGGCCTGGGCGGAGAGCAGTCAGGCCACATTCTCTCGGCCGAACACGGTATGAGCGGCGATGGCCTGCTCACGGCCCTGCAGGTGGCCACCCTGGTGCACAGCCGCGGTCAGGATCTGGCGGAATGGATGGACAGCAGCTGGAGCTCCTATCCCCAGAAACTGGTGAATGTGACCGTGCAGGACCGGCAGAAACGCACCGAATGGCAACAGTGTGAATCCCTGCGTCTGGCGGTGGAACAAGCCGAAACCGCGATGGCCGGCCACGGCCGCGTGCTGGTGCGCGCCAGCGGCACCGAACCGTTACTGCGGGTGATGGTGGAGGCGGCGGAGCAGCAGCAGGTGGAGTATTGGGCAGGGCTGCTGGCTGAGGAGGCGGAGCGGGGGTTGAATGGGGGTTGAGGGGTGGAAGTATCAAGACAGTTTGCTTGAAAGTAAGAAATATGACTGCAAATATTGATGTTGCCGTTTGAAGGAGTGGTTGAATCTTGTGGGTTCAGGGAAGTCGTTTGGCAAGTAAAAAGATCCCTGTGGTAAAGGGTGGTTGCTGTTGATGTAAGGCAAAATTTGGTTTTGCTGGGGCTCCTACGTCGTCTACCGGAGAGTGTGGGCAAGGCCTGGCGAATGGATCGCAGAGAAAAAGTTATGATGGCTGCGACTTAAATCTAAAAGGCTCGCAAAGGCTCAGGAATATAGGCCTCGTGAATGAACATTTTCTTCTCTTTGTTTTGCCAGCATTCCGACGGCATGCCAAGACTAAGTCATTCTCTTCTGCGGTTTCTAGAAAGAGTTGGCGTACCTAGGTTTAGGAGTTAGCAGGACAAGGACAACGCTTGCTTGTTTGATTTTTTGCCTCTTTGATGATGGTGCCTGCCTTTCCAGTTCATGTGCTTAGGCCTTAAAAGTTGTTAACAGTCTTGCTGTTGTCACCTTTTAGCGCCTGCAAGCATGCGTTGCCATTATTAATTACGGGAATGGGACAAAAATACAAAAAACTACTTTAAAGAGCAGGAATATTGCATTTTTATTGTGCTCAAGGTGTTTTTCGTTTCAGGGTCAAGGAAGAAGACCTGGGTAGGTCTTGGTTAAATTTCCCTGGCTTTATTGCTGGGCTGAAGCAGCTGCTCCCTCCTGAGTTGCTGGCCTGTCGCCTTGGAATTGAGGCCCTCGCGATTGCCTCTCGAATCTGTACCCACCAGCTCCCTCGCCATCGCCAGCGCCCCACTGCAGGCATCCCCCACCGGCGCCTGCAGCCAGGCCCCCGGTAGCTGCTGGTTCAGGGACTCCTGAAAGTCCTGACGCAGCCCCTCCAGGTGGGTGATCGCTCCGCCCAGGGCCGCCACCGCTGGAGCGTCCAGCTCCAGAGCCCGGGCCACGCCGGCCACTGAGGTGGCCAGCGCTTCGCCGTTCCGCCGGAGGATCGCCTGGGCCTCCGGGTCGCCGGCACCGGCCACCGCGGCCACCACCGGCGCCAG
>CAIZOZ010000546.1 GCA_903934745.1 uncultured cyanobacterium | reverse complement strand
TTCGAACCTGCGACCTAGTGCTCCCAAACCAATAGAGAAATCCTGATCACCACTGCCGAGAGCCATTGCAGCAGGGGACTTTGCCAGAGGCTGTCATGGCCTGTCAGGTCCAGCAGAGCCATTTTTCCGTACAATTGTACGAACGCTCAGACCGGGTGCTTCATGGCGGAGAGAGTCAGCCATAACCAGGCCTGGGTGAAGGGTTTTCGAGCCTCCGTTCGTACAAGTACGGCTGAGGGTTGGTGGGTGCGCGAGCACCGCGGCCGGATGCGTCTCGAAGTGAAGGGCCCCGATGGCCGGATGACATCCGTCGCTCTCCCCTTCGACTGGGCCAAGGGGCAGACCGGCGATGCCGTGGCACGGGTGCGCTCGATCTATCGCCTTGTCGGGGAAGGCCACACCCTGAAGTCAGCGGCAACCCTGGCGGCGGGGGAAGCGCCAGCAGCACCGATCAACTGGGCTGCGGTCGCGGAGGGTTTTCGAATCCAGAAGCTGCAGCACGGCACGACCGTCAAACCAGAGACCTGGGAAGCCCACTACCTGCCTGTTGTCTCAGCAGCCGTGGAGGTCCTCTCCAGCCGGAAGGCGCCGATGAACCCAGCTGATTTGATGGATCAGTGCATTCGCTCCTGGCCACCTGGCAGCCGGACGCGACAGATCCGCGCACAGTCACTGGCTCAGTTCCTGCGCTACGGCGTGCACCGTGCAGGGGTGCCTGTTCTCTGGGCCCCGCCGGCCAATCTCAGGCAGCACGTCGGCGTCAAATCCAGAGAGGCAGCGTCTGCCAGCCAGAAGGGGGATCCCTTCACCGACCAGCAGATCCTGAACCTGCTCGCAGCACTGCCCGAGGGTGCCTCCGGTCAGCGCTGGGCCGATGGCCTACGCCTGATGGCGGAGCTGGGTCTACGCCCGATCGAGCTGTTGCACCTGACGATCCGTACGGATTCTTCAACGCGGGAGCCCTACTGGTGGTGCACCTACCGCAAGCGAAGTGGTGGAGGTTCAACCGAACCGCGCCGGCTCTTTCCACTGCCATTGATTGGAGAAGACGGAGAGGCCACCAGCTGGAACCTGCTGAATCGGTGGCAGGCCAACTTGATCGAACTACCACCACTGAGCGGTGGGAACAGTCCCGCTGATTGCATCAAGACCTTTTTGAACCGACAGCAGGCTTGGCAATCCCTGCGCGAGACGATGGCTGCCAACGTCCAGCGCGCTGTGCCTTACAGCTTCCGGCACAGCTACAGCCTGCGCGGGCACCAACGCGGGATCGACGCCGGCAGCATGGCCCAGGCCATGGGCCACAGCCTTGAGGTGCACTGCCGCTCCTATCCATGGGCCAGTGTCGCGGGGACAATTGCGGCCTTCGATCGGGCCAATTCCGCAGTCGCCATGGCATCCAGCCCCTGAACGGAGGCGCGTGGGCGCCAGGTTGCGGCCAATCCACGGGAGTGATCACTCCCTCAGGTCATGAAGTGGATGCAACTGATGACTCCCGCTTGGCTGACCTGTACGGGAGTGCTAGGTTGCGTTGTACTGGTCAAGCAGGGACTGATCACTCCCCTTCAGGCATGAACGTCAAGGAGCTGCGTCTCCGCCAGGTGGATGCGGTCCTTCAGGAGGCCGGCAGCCACCCGATTCCGCCACGGCCCTTGTCGGGCTGGTTACGGGCAATCCGCGAGGCGCTGGGCATGAGCTCGGCTGTGCTGGCGCAGCGGCTGGATATCTCGGCCTCCGGCTTGCGCAAGCTGGA
The DNA here is from genome assembly GCA_903934745.1 of uncultured cyanobacterium. Classification (GTDB taxonomy): domain Bacteria; phylum Cyanobacteriota; class Cyanobacteriia; order PCC-6307; family Cyanobiaceae; genus Cyanobium. Next base: position 647 of record CAIZOZ010000546.1, on the reverse strand, counting down.
GCAAGCCGAGGCTGCCGATGCGATCACGCTGGCCACTCTCCGTCGTGTCGCTGAAGCCCTGGACTGCGAGCTTCAGTACGTCCTGGTTCCCCGTCAGTCCCTCCGGCAGATGCGCTGGCAGCAGGCCATCGGGCGAGCCCGCGAATGGCAGCAACGTGCCAGCCGCACCATGGCCCTGGAAGCCCAGCAGAGCGAGGCCTCATCGTCGATTCAGCAGGAGCAACTTGATGAAATGGCGCAGGAGCTCCTGCGCTCCGGTGGGGCCAGGTTGTGGGACTGAATGATGATCTGCCGAACGGAGCCACCCCGCTTGATGCGGATGAGCTCCATGGCCTGATCCCCACCCATCTGGTGAGCCGGAACCAGCTGAATGAATGGGAGGAGCGCAACATCCAGGCGGCACTGTCGTGGATCGAGCGGCAGCGCCGGCTACGGCCGCTGGAGGAAGCATGGCTGCGGCGCTTGCACCGCGAGATGTTTGCTCAGACCTGGCGCTGGGCCGGGCACTACCGCAGCAGCGACAAAAGCATCGGTGCCGACTGGCGGCAGATCCGGATGCAGTTGCCGGCCCTGCTGGCCGATATCGCCTATCAGGTGGAGCACCGGCTGGAGCCGGTGGATCAGATCGCGGTGCGTTTCCATCACCG
>CAIZOZ010000545.1 GCA_903934745.1 uncultured cyanobacterium | reverse complement strand
TGCGAATTGAAGGAGGCCCAGATCCGGCTGGGTCTGCACACCTACGGCACCCTGCCCGAGCCAGCGCTGCTGGCCGAACTGCTGCTTTGCCTTGCCCGGGCGCCCCAGGCGGGCCTGCCCGGATTCACCCAGGCGCTGGCCAGGGATCTGGGGCTGGAGCTCGATCCCTGGGCCGATGGCGAGGAGCAGCCGCTCTCCCTGGCCGACCGCCAGCGGTTGTCGCGCCTGAGCCAGGCGCTGGATCACGCCCAGGTGCAGGTGCCAGGCCGCGCTGCGGCAGGCCGCTCTGCGGCAGGCCGCCCTGCGGCGGCACGGCTCGGCGGCGATGGGGTGGCCCTGCTGGAGCAGTGGGCCCTGCAGCTGGTGCGGCGGGAGCTGCAGGACCAGGAGCCGGGAGGAGCTGAGCCGAGCAACGCCGCTGCCGGCACGGCAGCGCAGGGCCCTGTCCACGATGAGTTCAGCGGCACCAGGCCTGGCCCATCTGAATCGCTGTCAGCCAGCGCTGTCGGACACCCCATGGCAGCCAGCCAGCCGCCAGCGATCGAACCGCTCCTCTCCACCTCGCCTGCGGCTGGGCCCCCTGCCGGTGAAGCCAGCGCGATGCCGCTGGAGGCCATCGATCTGCCATCCCCAGGCCCCACCACCTCGGCGGTGCTGCAGCACCTGCGCCAGCGGTTGAAGCCGGCCCTGCTGGCCTGCGGCGACGCCGAGCGGACGGCCCTGCTGCACGGCCTGGCGGGGGGGCGAATCGCCGCTGGACCGTCCGGAGCCCCCACCCGGGGGCGCCCCGACCTGCTGCCCACCGGCCGCAACTTCTATAGCGTCGATCTGCGCGGCCTGCCCACCGAGGCCGCCTGGGATCTGGGCCGCCGCAGCGCCGAGCTGTTGCTGGAGCTGCATCTGCAGGAGCAGGGGGACGACCTGCGCCAGCTGGCGCTCTCGGTGTGGGGCACGGCCACGATGCGCAACGGCGGCGAGGACATCGCCCAGGCGCTCGCCTTGATGGGGGTGCGACCGCTGTGGGACGGGCCCACACGGCGGCTGCTTGATCTGGAGGTGATCCCCCTGACCCTGCTGGGTCGGCCGCGGGTGGATGTCACCCTGCGCATCTCCGGCCTGTTCCGCGACGCCTTCCCCCAGCTGGTGGGCTGGTTCAACCGGGCCACACGCCTGGTGGCGGGGCTGGCGGAGACGCCCGCCGACAACCCGCTGGCGGCAGCGGCCCGGAGTGAGGGCCAGTGGGGCCGGGTCTATGGCTCGGCGCCGGGGGCCTATGGCGCCGGCCTGCAGGGTCTGATCGACAGTGGCCACTGGGAGAAACGCGGCGATCTGGGCGACGCCTTCCTGAACTGGAGCCAGTGGCGCTACGACGGCGAGTCCGGTGCCGGCACCGGCGGCCTTGAGGCCGAACTGGATCGCACCGGACTGGAACAGCGGTTGCGCCAGGTGCAGGTGGTGCTGCACAACCAGGACAACCGCGAGCATGATCTGCTCGACTCCGACGACTACTACCAGTTCCAGGGAGGGCTGAGCGCCGCGGTGGAACGGGTGAGTGGCCAGCGGCCGGCCCTCTGGTTCGGCGACCATTCCCGCAGCCAGCGGCCGCGCCTGCATCGGCTGGAGCGGGAACTGGACAAGGTGTTGCGCTCCCGGCTGCTAAACCCCCGCTGGATCCGCGGCATCCAGAGCCACGGCTACAAAGGTGGCTTCGAGATGGCAGCCAGCCTCGACTACCTGTTTGCCTACGACGCCAGCACCGGCCGGGTGCCGGACTGGGGCTATGGCGCCATCAGCCAGGCCTGGCTGGGTTCAGCCGA
>CAIZOZ010000544.1 GCA_903934745.1 uncultured cyanobacterium | reverse complement strand
GGCCGATCTCTGGTTCGTCTATAGCGCCATGGAGGAGGAGATCGGCCGGCTCGCCGATCACCCCGTGGTGGGTCCAATCCACGCGCCGGCCCTTAGCCGGCGCGAGACGCTGGAGCAGGATCTGGCCTTCTATTTCGGTGGCGACTGGCGCAACCTGATCCGGGCCACCCCAGGCGCCCAGGCTTACGTGGCTCGCCTCCATCGGCTGGCGAAGGAGTCACCTGAGCTGCTGGTGGGACACCACTACACCCGCTACATCGGCGATCTCTCCGGCGGCCAGATCCTCAAGAACATTGCCCAGAAGGCGATGAATCTCGGTGAGCACGATGGCCTGCGCTTCTACGAGTTTGATGCCATTGCCGATGAGAAAGCCTTCAAGGCGAATTATCGTCTCACCCTCGATTCCCTGCCGATTGATCAGGCGATGGCCGATCGCATTGTTGAGGAGGCCAACCAGGCTTTCCACTGCAACATGGTGATGTTCCAGGAGCTGGAGGGCAACCTGATCGCGGCGATCGGCAAGGTGCTCTTCGGCTTCCTGACCCGCCGCCAGCGCTCTGGCAGCACCGAAGCCGTCGCCGCCTGAACCCAACTCTGATCGCGCCGTCGCCCCACACCTCCGCCGGCGTGAGCCCCGTCCGCTTCCTGGTGCCCGGCACCACGGGCATGTTCCGCTGCGGCGGTCTGCTGGTGGAACTGCAGACGGCGCGCCTGGTGGCCCGGATCGCTCCGGTGGAGGTGGTCACCTACCGGCAGCGGGAGCCCGACCATCCCTTCCTCGACGATCTGCTATGCAGCGAGCCAGCTGCCGCCGATCCATGCCAACCCCTATGGATCGTCAGCTGGGGATTCGACGTTCCCCGCCTGCTGGGACGCCTTAGGGGCCGGCGCACCGCTTACCACGCCCACAGCAGTGGCTACGGATTCGACCTGCCCCCCGGGTTGCCGGTTCTGGCGGTGAGCCGCAACACCCTGGGCTACTGGGGGGATCGCGCTCCCCGTAATCCCTTGTTCCTGGTGCCCAATGCCCTGGAACCCCACTGGCTCGAACGCGGCGCCCGGCAGGTTCCGGGATCCCGCCCACTCGACGTGCTTGTGCAACGGCGCAAGAGCAGCCGATACGTGCTCGAGCGCCTGGTCCCGGCCCTGCGCAAGCGCGGCCTGCGGGTGGAGGTGCAGTCCGGGTGGGTGGATGACCTGGTGGTTCTGTTCAACCGGGCCAGCGTCTACCTGTACGACTCCGCCGACTACTGGCGTGGCCGCGGCGTGAGCGAGGGGTTTGGTCTGCCGCCGCTCGAGGCGATGGCCTGTGGCTGCGTGGTGTTCAGCAGTCTCAACCACGCTCTGGCCGACCAGCTCGATCCCGGCGTGCTGGGACACCAGATCGGCTGTGGCAGCCTCGCCCACGATCTGGAACGGATAGTGGCCGCCGCTGGCGATCCGCCGCGATGGCAGGCCGATGAAGAGCGGCTGGAGAGGCTGCTGCAGGAGTGTTCGGAAGCCAGGTTGGTGGAGCGCTGGGCGACCGTGCTGGGGAGCCTCGAGCGGATCGCCGGCTTCAGCGCCACCGCGGGCGCGGCCGGCCTGCCCCTGCGCAGCCTTCCCGCCTGGCGATTGCGCCTGCAGGAAGCAGAGCAGCGGCTGGCCAAACGGTTGCCCGGCTGGCCTACACGGCGCTGATGCCTGCTGGGAGAGGCCAGTAAGTTGAACTACGCCATCACTCCCAGTTCGTCTGCGTCCCAAAGGGCCTCCGCCGCGTGTCCAATCTCTTACGAAGCAAGACCTGGGAACAACTGAGACTGTTGTTGCATGAACTGCCCCCGAAACGGGTCAGATTCATGGGGATTGTGCTGTTCGCTTCCTTCTGCCAGGGATTGCTCGACATGGTTCTTGTCGGGCTACTTGCTCGGATGGTTGGTCTGCTGTCAGGCGTGAAGCTCGAGGATCAGGTTCCCGGGATTCGCTTCTTCGGAGGCGCTCTTCTAGATCAGGCGGGCTGGCTGTTGGCCTTGCTGATTGCCAGTTTCTGGATCACTTCCGCCCTGCGCTTTGGAGTGGCACTGATGGTGAGCATGCTTAGCGCCGACATCTGGACAGATCTTGTCAATAAGGTTTACCGCAACCTGATGTTGCTGGG
>CAIZOZ010000543.1 GCA_903934745.1 uncultured cyanobacterium | reverse complement strand
GGCGGAGCTGGCCGGGGCGACGCCCAAGCTGACGGTGATCCTCAACGTGCAGGGCGATCAGCCGTTCATCGATGCCGCGGTGATCGACGCCATGGCCGGCGAATTCGAGCGTCGGGGTCCGGCGGCGGAGGTGCTGATCCCGTCCACCGCATGGGGGCCAACAAAGTGCACAACCCCAACGGCGTCAAGACGCTGGTGGCCGCGGACGGCCGTGCCCATTACTTCTCCCGCTCGGCGATCCCTCATGTACGGGGTGTCGATCCAGCCGACTGGCACGCCCATGTGCCCTGCTGGGGGCATGTCGGCATTTTTGGCTATCGGGCTGACGTGCTGGCCGGCTGGAACGACTTGCCCGCCTCGCTGCTGGAAGAGATTGAGAAACTGGAGCAGCTGCGGCTGCTGGAGGCGGGCATCGGCATCTTCGCGGTGCAGGGCGAGTCGGTTTCGGTGGACATCGCCGAAAAGCTGGAGCAGGCCCGTGCGATGGCGGCGGCCCAGCCGGACTAGGCAGCGATGAGGCCGGCCTGCACCAGATCATGCAGGCGCAGCAGTCCCAGCATCCGCTGGTCTGGGGAGGTCACCGGCAGCATGGTGATCGCCTTGCGGCGGTTGCGCTCCATCTGTTCGGTCGCGGTGATGACGAGGGTGTCGCCGTCGACGGTGATCGGATCGACGCTCTTCAGGTCGGCGCCGGTCAGCCGACTCCAGTTCTGGGTGCCCTGTTGCTGCAGGGCGCGGCGCAGATCACAGTCGGTGATCTGCGCCGAGATGCGATCACTGGCCTCCGGTTGGGCCACCCAGCAGGCGCCGATGTCATTGGCGGTGAGATGGGCGATGACCTCAGGGAGCGTGGTGGTGGCCAGCAGCGGCGTCAGCCGGGCCACCGGCACCATCAGGTCGGCGGCGGTGAGGGTGAGTTGTTTGCCGAGGGAACCGGCCGGATGGTTGATGGCGAAGTCCTGGGGGGAGATGCCGCGCCGCTCCATCCACACCGCCGCCAGGGCGTCGCCGATCGCCATCGCCACGGCGGTGCTGGCCGTGGGGGCCAGGTTCAGCGGACAGATCTCCCGGTCCACCGAGCCGTCGAGCACCACGTCGCAGCCCCGAGCCAGCGTCGAGTCCACCCGGCCCACCAGGGCGATGCGGGCGGTGCCGCGCCGCTTGAGGTGGGGCAGGATTTCCAGCAGCTCCTGGGTTTCACCGCTGTTGGAGAGCAGCAGGGCCACATCCTCCGGCGCCACCACCCCCAGGTCGCCGTGCAGGGCGTCGAGCGGGTTGAGATAGTGGGCCATCAGGCCGATGGAGGAGAAGGTGGCGGCGATCTTGCTCGCCACGATGCCGCTCTTGCCGACCCCCGTGATCACCAGCTTGGCCCGGGCGTCGGCACAGGCCTCCAGTTGATCGAGGGCGGCTTCCACCTGGGCCGCATCCAGTCTCTGGGCGCTGGCCGCGATCGCGGCTGCCTCCTCGATCAGGCAGCGGGTGAGGGCAGACAAGGAGTGCCTCCGGGATGATGCGGGCATTCTCGCCGGCCAGGCCCCGTGATCTCACCGTCGGCGCTCGCGTTGCCAGGCCTGCCGTCGGCGTTCAGGGCCCAGTTGGTGCGGGCTGCCGCCGCGGATCGCCTGGCGCTGGTGGGTGGGGCCGTGCGCGATCTGTTGCTGCACCGGGTGCATCAGGATCCCTGGCTGGGCGTCCCGGATCTCGATCTGGTCGTTGAATCCGCCGAGGCCTCGGCGGCCGCTCCAGCCCTGGCGGGTATGGATCCGGAGGTTGGAATCGCTCCCGCTCACCGGCTGGCCCGGCGCCTGCGCGAGCTGGTGGGCTCCGAGCACCTGCTCACCTACCAGGAGCACGGGGCCTACGGCACGGTGGAACTGGAGCTGGAT
>CAIZOZ010000542.1 GCA_903934745.1 uncultured cyanobacterium | reverse complement strand
CCCGAGGTGAAGCAGGTCTGCGATGTCGTGTTGCAGCAGCTGGAGGAGTACCCAGACCGCAGCCTTGGTGTGGTGGCGATGAATGAGGCGCAATCGGAAGAAATTGCTGAGCAGCTGGAGATGCTTTCGATCCACCATGACGAGCTACGGCGCCGCCTGGAGCTCGCCGACAGCAGCGAAGGACTTTTTGTGAAGTCATTGGAGAAAGTCCAGGGCGACGAGCGCGACACCATTGTCATCTCCACGACCTACGGCCCCTCCGAGCCTGGGGGTGGCGTCGCCATGCGCTTTGGGCCCATCAACCAACAGGGTGGCCACCGGCGTTTGAACGTGCTGTTTACCCGTGCCAAATACGGCATTGAGCTGGTCACGTCGTTGCAGTCCCATCAGATTCAGCCCACGGCCACCTCCAGCCGAGGGGTTCACGCTCTTAAGGGATATCTCAAGTTTGTGGAGTCCCAAAGCCTGGAGACGGGGCGCCCAAGCGGGCGGGAGCCCGACAGCGAATTCGAGATTGTTGTAGCCGAAGCCCTGACCCGCAATGGTTTCCAGGTCGACTGCCAGGTTGGGGTCGCCAACTATTTCATTGATCTGGCAATCCACCATCCGGAGAAGCCGGAGACCTACCTGCTGGGAATCGAGTGCGATGGTGCCACCTACCACTCAGCCCGTTCGGCCCGGGATCGCGACAAGTACCGCCAGGCGGTACTGGAAAACCTGGGCTGGCAGATCTACCGGATCTGGTCAACGGATTGGTTTGAGAATGCTGAGGCCGAGACCAGGAAACTGGTAACACACCTGCGCACCATGCTGGAGAGGAGATCATGAACCGAATCCTGGACCGCAGCCCTGATGGCTAGCAAGGAATCGATATCGATGTGCTGGTGGATTCATCGTTTCCGCAAGAAATGGAAGCCCGCATCCAGGTGGAGGTGGAGAAGGCAGCAAGATGCTGAAGGGGCTCCAGCTGAAAGAGTCGTTGCGATGTATTGCGCCGGTGCCCTGAAAACTCTGGCGGAATCGAACCATCGGCCAGAAGCAACTGCTGGGGGAGGTCACGGCGATCAGCCAGAAAGGACTGGCGATCAACAACCCCGACCAGAAGCATCACCTCCGCCAGTACCGCGGTGGCACCACCGTCTCGGCCCTGCAAGCCGCCTGCATCTTCTACGTGGGTGTGCGGTTGCTCCTGCCTGGCCAGGACGCAGGCATCGACTTCGCTCGGGAGTATGAGCTGGCCAATGGGATGGAAGGCGCGGATCCGTAGTGCGGAACCACGAGAGCTAGTCCCTTGCCCCAGAGCAGCGAAGCCCGTCACCTGATCCGCACCCTGCGGCAGCGGGTGCTGAAGGCAGGGGAGTGCCAGGCAGGGGCTCCAAAGCCTTTTGAGGCCGCTCATCAAGGGCTCTGTTCTCAGCGCGGCAGCCGCCGGATCGGTTTGTTCCAGGGTGGGAAAGGGTTCGGCGATGAAAGCATGCAAAAACTGCATGGAGATCGAAGCGAAGAGAATGGGGCTGCTGAAACCAAAGCCCCAGGGATGCTGTAGAACAATGCGAAATGCTGCTGAGCTACCCCACGCCATGGGCAGATTGATGCTGATCCATCGGCCTGGCATAGCGGGTTTGGCTCCGGCTTGGTTGCTGCCAGCACTTTTCTGTCAGAGGCAGCAGGCCGGCGGGGTTCGCCAGGCCGCCGTCGACCAGCACGGCTGCGGCGGACCTTTCTGATG
>CAIZOZ010000541.1 GCA_903934745.1 uncultured cyanobacterium | reverse complement strand
GCCCGGCCGCCAGTGGCGCCAGCTCAGCATCGCTTGGATCGGCCACCACCAGCACCCCCCGGCAGCCGGCAGCACTGGCGGTGACGGCGGCGAATAGCGCCTGACGCCGTTCTGGTGGCAGGTAGCGGGGCGAACTGGGAACAGCGATCACGCCGATGGCATCGACGCCGAGGACCGCCACCGCCGCCGCCTGGGCGGGATGGCGCAAGCCGCAGATCTTGAGCGCGGGCAGAGGCAAGTGACCAGAGCAGGGGGCGCCTTTCTAGGATCATCACTATCACTGCTCCAGGTCACGCCTGGGGCCCCGTCGCATCGGTGGCCGTGGGCGAAGGCTGGCAACTGCTCAAGATTCGCGGTATCCCCCTGCGGATCCATCCCACCTGGTTCGTGATCCTGTTCGTGGCCACCATGGCTTTCGAGCAGCATTACCGCCTGAGCTTGGCGGGCCAGGCTTCGCCCGGCCTGCTCTGGGCTGTGGCCTTGGTCACGGCCGTGATGCTTTTTGTCTCGGTGCTGCTGCATGAACTGGGTCACTCGCTGGTGGCCCTCGCCCATGGGGTCCAGGTGCGCAGCATCACTCTGTTTCTGCTCGGTGGCGTCGCCAGCGTCGAACGGGAGTGCTCCACTGCCATGGGGGCGCTGCTGGTGGCGGCGGCTGGGCCGGCGGTCAGCTTTGTGCTGGCGATCGTCCTGCTCGCTCTGGGCCATCCGGCCTCCCACCTCTCACCGGTGCTCGGTGAGATGGTCAATCAGCTGGGCGCCCTCAACCTCGTGCTGGCCCTGTTCAATCTGTTGCCGGGTTTGCCTCTCGATGGGGGCCTGATCGTCAAGGCGTTGGTGTGGCAGTTCACCGGCAGTCAACGGCGTGGCCTGGAAGTGGCCAATGCCTGCGGCCGGCTGCTGGCCTACTTCGCCATTTTCATGGGCAGCCTGCTGCTGCTTCGGGGCGGCGGCCTGGCTGGGGCCTGGCTGCTGTTGCTGGGATGGTTCGGACTGGGGGCCGCCCGTAACCAACATCAACTGCTCAAGGTGCAGCAGGCCCTCAAGGAGATCAAGGTGAAGGACGTGGCCCAGCGCCGCTTTCGGGTGGTGGAGGCTTCCACCACCCTGCGTCAGCTCAGCCGCCTGCGCCTCGAAGATGCCCCGAGCCGTGCGGACGCTCCAGACGGCGATGGCCTGCTCAGCGGCCAGCAAAGCCAAGCCGCCCAGGCCACCAGTGGGGCGGGAGTCCCGCTCAATGGCGCTTTGCCAGCGGCTGGAAGCGAGCTGAGTGATTGGATCCTGGTTTGCGATCGGGGCCGCTGGCGCGGTGTGATTGACGATGGCCCGCTGCGGGAGCTGCCGGTGCAACGCTGGGACAGCGAACAGGTGGGCGACCATCTGCGGCCGCTCAACAGCCTGGCTTCGATCAACGAAGCGGCGCCGCTGTGGCAGGCGGCTCTGCAGCTGGAGCACAACCCACGACTGCTGGTTCTCAGCCCGGCCGGGTTGCCCTGCGGCACGGTCGAGCGAGCCGAGCTGGGGGATTCGGTGCTGCGACGGCTGGGCCTGCGCTTGCCAGCCCCTCTGCTGGCGACGGCTCGCCGTCAGAACGGCTATCCCCTCGGTCTGGCCCTGGGCCAGATCGCCAAGGGGATGGTCGGAACCGGTGACGTCGGTAGCACCAGCGTCCCGGGCCCTCAGCAGGCAGGCCAGGACGCTGGCTCCGCAGGCGAATCCGGCACCAGTCGATAGCGCTCCAGTCGCGCGCTGATCGCCTCCCATTCCTGGGCATCCAGGGCGCGGCTCTGCCAGGGGACGGCGGCGGCAAAGGGCAGATGCTGCTCTGCCGAGCGCCGCAGCACCGACTCCAGCTCCTGGCTAGTGAGTTGCAGGGGTGGCAGCTCTGGCGGCGCCGCTCCAAACACCTGTCTCCAGAGCTCAGCGGGGGGATCGATCAGGATGCTGCCATGCTGCAACAGGTGGCCGCGGCGCCAGAGCTGGGCACTGCCGATCCGCTTGGCGCCGCCGGGGTGGATCAGATCGGCGGCCGTACCGCGCTCGAAACATCCGGCCAGCTGCTGACTGGCCGGCTCGCTGCCAAATTCCAGCGGCAAGCCGATGGCGGCAAAACCCTGCCGCAACCATTCGCAGGCCAACCGGTAGGCCTGGCGTCTCCGGCTCGGGGCTGCCGGCCAGATCAGGGCGTAGGTGAGTTCACCGGCATGGAGGACAGCCCTCCCGCCGCTGGGACGCCGCACCAGTTCGAGCTGCCCCTGGGCCGCCAGTCGTTGCCAGTGCGGCTCGATCAGCTGTTGATGGTGGCCGAGCGAGAGGGTGGGCCGGGACCAGCGGTAGAAGCGCAGGACCGGGGTGGCCGGTGCCTCCACCTCAAGCGAGTGCTCAAGCAGCCAGGCATCGATCGCCATCTGCCGGCAGCCCTCCAGTTCCAGGGTTGGGATCAGGCGCAGGCCAGTCGGCTTCCCCGCCAGCGGTGTCGCGGGGGCAGGGGCGCTCACGAGGCCGGCAGGGCCTCCCAGAACCCGGCATCGAGCTCAAAGCCGAGCACGGCGGCCATCTGGCCGAGGCTGCCGCGGCAACTGAGCCCTTGTCGCTGGGCGAGATGGTCGAGCAGAAACAGCCTGTGGGTGATCCACAGCTCCAGGCTCTCGGCGGCAAAGCGGATTCCTTCGCTGCGAGAGAAGCCATGGGGGAGCAGCATCGCCACATGGCGGGTGAGCTGGCCGCCGCTGCGCTCCAGCAGCAGCGGCAGCCAAGGCTGCAGGGCATCCGCCCTGAGGCTCCAGAGCCGCACTTCGGCAATCTCCGAGAGTTCGCGGGGATCGTCCGGCTGGCGCGGCCATTCGATCGCCAGCTCCAGGCTGTCACTGTGCTGCAGCAGCACCTCCAGGGGCAGAGGGGCCAGGCTCGCCAGGGGTGAGAGATCAAGCTGGCGGATCGCCGTGGCACTGATCGGCAGCGGCCCAGGCGGGAAGGGAGAAGGGGATGCCATCAAGAGCTGTGACAGGGCGGCGCCGCAGGCTGGACCGTAGCCCGTCGAACCCGAAGAATGGGTCGATCGCTTTCTCTCGAGATGACCATGATCAACCAGATTGAAGTGCTGATCGCTCTGATCGTGGCCGCCCATGCCGGGGTTCTGGCGGTGCGTCTCTGCTTCAGCCTGTACAAGGCCTGAAGCCTTTGCCGCTTTCCCTTGGCAAGGCCGAGCTGGCCTGCTAGAAGCTGTAAACCTGACGCTTCCCTGCGGTGCCCGCCTCCTTCAGCAGCCAGCCTCGCCGCACCACAGGCCGCCATCGCCAGGCTTCCTTGGCCGCCACGGCGGGAGCAACGGCGGCCAGTGCGCCCAGGCAGGAGATGGGGCCAGCGACCCGCTCCCTGGGCAGCGCCAGCTCGGTGCCGCGCAACGCCACCCTGGCTGTGTTCGGTGCTGAGGGCGAGTCGATCAGCCTGTCCAATGAGCGCCGCGAGCTGCTCTGCAGCATCATCGGCTTAGGGGTGAAATTCGGTTTGGTGGCGGTGGCAGCCGTCAGCTTGTTCCGTCTTTCTTCGGCCTACCAACAACGGATGGATCGGCAGGGTGAAATCGCTGCGGTGCTTGAGCTCGAAACTGCCAAGTTGGTCAAGTCTCGCGAGCGCTTTGATCAACTGTTCACCGTGTCCGGCGAGCAGCTGCTGATCCGCGAACAGAGTCAGTGG
>CAIZOZ010000540.1 GCA_903934745.1 uncultured cyanobacterium | reverse complement strand
GGGGCCAATCTTCTTTTTCCCAGGCTTTTCTTTCCTTCTATCCGCTGATCTCTGTTGCATGAAGGTTCTTGTCACTGGAGCGGCTGGATTCATCGGCTCTCAGCTCAGCCAGCGATTGCTGCGCCGCGGTGATGCGGTGCTGGGGTTCGACACTCTCAAACCTTACTACGACCCGGCCCTGAAGCGGGCCCGGTTGGCTCGGCTGCAGGCCATGGCGGCGGCCACGGGCGCCAGCTTCTCGTTGATCGAGGCGGATCTGGAGGATCGCAGCGCCGTGGAGGCGGCCTTCGCGGCGTACCGGCCCCAGCGGGTGGTGAACCTGGCGGCTCAGGCGGGGGTGCGTTACTCGATCGAGAATCCGGCCGCTTATATCCAGGCCAATTTGGTGGGTTTTGGCCACGTGCTCGAGGGCTGCCGCCATCACGGCATCGAGCACCTCGTCTACGCCTCCAGCAGCAGCGTTTATGGCGGCAATACCAACCTGCCCTTCTCGGAGCACCAGGGGGTAGACCACCCGGTGAGCCTCTACGCGGCCAGCAAGAAGGCCAATGAGCTGATGGCCCACACCTACAGCCACCTCTACGGGCTGCCGGCCACCGGACTGCGCTTCTTCACCGTGTACGGCCCCTGGGGCAGACCCGACATGGCCCTTTTTCTGTTCACCAGGGCGATGCTGGCCGGCGAGCCGATTCAGGTGTTCAACAACGGCGCGATGGTGCGCGATTTCACCTACGTCGATGACATCGTCGAGAGCCTGCTGCGGGTCCTCGACAAGCCCGCTGGGCCCGATCCGGACTTCGACCCGCAGGCGCCTGATCCGGCCACGAGCTGGGCGCCGCACCGGGTGTTCAACATCGGCAACTCCAACCCCACACCGCTGCTGGATTACATCGAGGCGATCGAGCTGGCCTTGGGCCTCACGGCCACCAAGCAGTTCCTGCCGATGCAGCCCGGCGATGTGCCGGCCACCGCTGCGGATACCGCGCTCCTGGAGGCCTGGACGGGCTTCAAGCCCAACACGCCCGTGCGCGAGGGCGTGGCGCGGTTTGTGGCCTGGTACCGGGAGTTCTACGGGGTCTGAGGCCTTCCGGCACGGCCACTCCATGAACTTGTTCCAGACGCTCTCCCCAACAACCTGGATGTCTCAGTCACCCTCCCAGCTGCCCCCCCTGGCCACCTGCACGGTGGCGGTGATCGGCCTGGGCTATGTGGGGCTGCCGTTGGCGGTGGAATTCGGCCGCTCCCAGCCCTGCGCCCGCAGCGGTACGCCCTTGCGGCGCCGCGTGATCGGCTTTGACATCAACAGCGAGCGGCTGGCGGAGCTGCGCCAGGGGATCGATCGCACCAACGAGACCAGCCCGGAGCAGTTGCAGGCGGCGACGCTGCTGGAGTTGAGCGCTGATCCGGCCGAGCTGGCGGCGGCGGATGTGTTCATCGTCACGGTGCCCACACCGATCGATGGCGCCAAGCGGCCGGATCTCAGCCCGCTGGAGCAGGCCAGTGCCCTGCTCGGCGCCGTCCTGAAGGCCAGGGCGGCGGCGCAGGCGGCCAGCCTGCCGCTGGTGATCTACGAGAGCACCGTTTATCCGGGTGCCACCGAAGAGGTGTGTGTGCCGATCTTGGAACGCGAGAGTGGGCTGCGCTTCAACGAGCACTTCTTCTGCGGCTATAGCCCCGAGCGCATCAATCCGGGTGACACCGAGCACAGGCTCACGACGATTGTCAAGGTGACCAGCGGCTCCACAGCGGCAGCGGCGGAGTGGGTGGATGGGCTGTACGGCTCGATCATCAGGGCCGGCACCCATCGGGCGGCCAGCCTCAAGGTGGCGGAGGCCGCCAAGGTGATCGAGAACACCCAGCGCGATCTGAACATCGCTCTGGTGAATGAACTGGCGCTGATCTTTCACAGGCTGGGAATCGACACGCTCGATGTGCTGGAAGCCGCCGGCACCAAGTGGAACTTCCTGCCGTTCCGGCCTGGGCTGGTGGGCGGCCACTGCATCGGCGTGGATCCCTATTACTTGACCCACAAGGCTGAGCAGGTGGGCTACTACCCGGAGGTGGTGCTGGCGGGCCGCCGCATCAACGACGCCATGGGCAGCTGGGCGGCCGAACAGCTGGTGCTGGCGATGGCCAGGCGGGGCCTGGAGCTGCCCGGGGCGCGGGTAGCGGTGCTGGGCCTGAGCTTCAAGGAGAACTGCCCGGACCTGCGCAACACCCGCGTGGTGGATGTGGTGAAGGGTCTGAGGAGCTTCGATCTGGATGTGGAGGTGATTGACCCCTGGGTGAATCGGCTCGAAGCCCGGCGCCAGTACGGCCTCGAGGTGCGCCCCAGCCCGGCGGGTGCCGGCCCCTACCGGGCGGTGGTGGTGGCGGTGGCGCATCACCAGTTCGCCGAGCAGAGCCCGGCCCAGTGGCAGGCCCTGCTGGAGCCCGGTGCGGTGCTGCTGGACCTCAAGGGCATCGTGCCGCGCCAGCTGCAGCCCATGCGCCTCTGAATGTCTGGGCCAGCCCCGCTTGAACACCGACCGCTGGTACTACCGGGTGTTCCAGAGCGCCCCCGACCTGATCCGCTCGTTGCTGTCCGGCTCAGCCGCTGGCGCCAACGCGCTGGGCCTTGACCCGGAAGCCCCCGGCGATCAGCTCTACCGCTTTGAGGCCCTGGAAATCAAAGAGCTGAGCCACCGGCTCGACGGTGTGCTCTGGCCCAGGGAGATCACCGGCTGCGCCGAAACCGGCAGCCCCGAATTCCCCGTGGTGCTGCTTGAAGTGCAGATGCACTCGGATCCAGGCTTCCATGGGCGCCTCTCAGCCCAGAGCCTGCGCTTTGTGCAGCGTCACCCCAGGGTGGAGCATCTGGAGGTGGTGGTGATTACGCCCCATCACCGCCTGAGGCTGGGTCCATCTAACCCGCCCCGACTGCTGCAGGCAGTCCTGCAGGAGGTGCACTGGATCAGCCTCGAGGAGCTGAGCCAGCAGCCGGATCTCGATCCACTGTTGAACCTGCTCACCCTGCCAGTGCGGCCCGAGAGCGAGCTGGCGGCCACCAGCCAGCAGATCCTGGCCAGGCGCCCTGATCTAGACACGGTTGT
>CAIZOZ010000539.1 GCA_903934745.1 uncultured cyanobacterium | reverse complement strand
GCGGAGGCAGCCACGGGGGCAACCAGGCCAAGCGCCACGGGAGTCAACAGCAATTGCTGGAACAGATTCATTTGATCCTCACACCAAAAAGAGGAAGCTTCCCTAGGAAAGCAAATAGAAGTTAAAGGGCAAAGGCGTCCGATTCGAGTCCGATCGATACCCTCTGATGTGTCGCCGGCGACAGAGCAGCCCAACAGCGAGGACAGCGAAAGTGCTGGCCATCACACCATGGGAGCAGCTTGACAATTGACCTCAATCACCGAAAGAAAAGGGGATGGCATGTGGGCCCTGAACGCCCATGGATCGATGCAAACAGGCCCGATCCCCAGAGGACGGATCGGCAGATGATCGACTGACAAAACAATTTCCAAGCCAGTCCATGGCATGGGTTTTCCAGTCAATACCATGGTTGCCAGCCATGGACAGAGGAGTCGATTGGCAAGTCAGAAAAAAGCCCGGCTGCATAGCAGTCGGGCTGGATGATGAGGAGTGGATTGAATTGGATTGGCCACCGAGGCGGCCGGGCCAAAATCAGAATTTGAAGGTGGTCTTGACGATACCGCCGAAGTTGGTGAGAGCAGCGCCAGAATCGCCCGAGATCTCGTTGGCGCGGTAGCCAACGTTACCCAGCGGGTTGCTGAGGTAGTAGATGGCGGGGGTCACGCTGATGTTGTCGGTGACCTGGAACTTGTACCACCACTCCCAGGCGTAGTTGCCATCGTGGGGGGTACGGGAAACGCCGTTGTCGCTGCAGACATCGCCACAACCGGTGATGAAGGTGGGTTGACCCACAGCCATGCCGAAGGTGTTGCCCTTGATGAAGGCATCAGCCCACTGCAGGCCCACGTACCACGACTGGCTGGTGGGGCCGTCGAAGTTGAAGGCGTCGTCGTCGATGTCGTAGGAGTTGAGGCCCCAACCGGTGCTGATCGAGGGGAACCAGCCGCTGTTGGAAGGCTGCCAGTAGCCACTGATGCCGACAGAGTTGATCGAGCCGAAGCCGAAGGTGGAACCATCGGGCGCCGCAGCCTGCGGAGCGATGGACAGGGGGGTGCCGCTGGCAACGCCAACGCCATTGCTGTAGTTGTAGGTAGCAGCCAAGCCCCAGTTGGAACCGCCGTAGGCCACCTGAACGGTGCCGGTTTCCTGGGAAGCCTCGGTACCGATGCCGCCACAGGAATTGAGGCTGCCACTAACGCAGGGCTCGGAACTGGGGGTACCGCCGTCGCCGTTAGCGGCCACGTAGTTGGCACTGATGCTGAAGTTGCCGCTCTTCCACCACAGGCCCGCACCTGCACCCAGGTTCAGGTTGTAGGCACCGGGGGCACCGGCGTAGGTGAAGATGTCGAGCACGGTGTCAGCGGGATACACGCTGGGCCACATGGCCAGCATGTCGTCCTGACGAACCCGGCCACCGATGGTGGCGGTGAAGTTGGAGCCGATCGGGAACTGGTAGAAGAGGCGGTTGACGGCAACCACGTCGCCGCAGTCAACGCCAGTGCCGCAGCTTTCCTGGAAAGCAACCTCAAGTTGGTTCAGGCCACCATTGCCAAAGGCAGAGTCGGCGAAGTTGCCGGCGCGCAGGGTGGTGCGCAGCAGGTCCTTACCGGTGAAGCTGGTGTCGAAGTTCAGGCGAACGTCGTAGTTAAAGGAGGTGGCTCCTTCTTGGGCAGCGGCGAAGTCAGAAATGTCACGGTTGCTGCCGCCGAAGCTGTTGGCGCCCAACACGAAGGTGGCGATACCCTTGAGTTTGGTGGTGGTGGAGAACTGGTTGGCTTCGAGTTCGCCGACCTTGGCCTCAAGGCCATCAACGCGACCACGCAGCACGGCGAGTTCCTTCTCGAACTCAGCCATCAGCTTCTTGAGCTCGTCGGTCACTTCGGTGACGCGATCGAGACAGGCGTTGAGCAGGGCAGCCGCTTCATAGCGGGTCATGGCCTGGCCGCCTTTGAAGGTGCCGTTGGGGTAGCCGGCGACGCAGCCGTAGCGCTCAACCAGGTTGGAGAGAGCCTGATAAGCCCAGTCGGTGGGCTTGACGTCGGAGAACTGGGTCACGCTGGTGACTTGGTCCTGGCTGGAACCGGCGTACTGGTTCACGTCGGCCAGGTTGAGCTCGGCAGCGCCGACGGCCATCGGGGCCAACAGGCCAAGAGCCGCAGGAGCGACCAGCAGTTGCTGGAAAAGTTTCATGGGGGAACCTCACACGTTTTGGCGCAATGCGCCTGACGGAATGATCACGGGATGTTGCCAAGAACACCAACGCCCGTGTGCCAGCTGCTCGAACGCACAGGGGGTTGCAGACCCTGGAGCACACTGCTCCGGTAGGCCCCGTCGGCCGCTGAAATCACCATGCCTGACAGCCCCGGCCAGCCCCTGACGCCCAGTGGATCCCGGTGGCAGAGGCGGATCTGGTGGCTGTTGCTACTGACGCTCTGGGCCGGAGCCACCCTGGCCGATCGGCTCTGGCTCGCCGCCGATGGACGCCTGCCCAGCTGGGATCAGGCCGACTATCTCAACAGTGCCCTCGACCATGGCCGCGCCCTCGGTCTGCTGAGCGGCGGTGGCTGGCAGGGCTGGGGCCATCTGCTCGATCTCTCGCCCAAGATCCCGCCGCTGGCCTCTCTGATTGATGGGAGCGTCATGGCCATCAGCGGCGACACGGCGGATCAGGCCAGCTGGAGTCTGTCCGGCTGGCATGGCCTGCTGCTGTTGGTCGTGGCCTGCTGGGGGCGACAGCTGGGCGGGCAGGGCTTCGGCCTGCTGGCCGCCAGCCTGGTGGCCCTCGCTCCGGCCCTGACCGCCCTGCGGGTGGACTACACCCTCGACATCCCGCTCACCGCCAGCACCACCCTGGCCCTATGGCTGCTGGGCCGCTGGCAGGCCCAGCCCCCCGCTGGTGGGCGCTGGCGGCAGGCGATGCTCGCCGCCCTGGCGGTGGCCGGGGCCCTGCTGGTGAAACAGAGTGCCCTGCTGCTGGTGGCCCTGCCCAGCCTCTGGGCTGCCCTCAGCAGCCTGGGCCAGCGCCGAAGGCGCTGGCAGGCCTTGGTGGCCCTGCTGATCGTGCTGGGCCTGCTGCTGCCCTGGCTGCACCACAACTGGATCACCACCCTGGGGGGCACCAACCGGGCCGTGATCGAATCGGCCGCCGCCGAAGGCGATCCCTCGCCCCTGAGCCTGGCCTCGCTGCTCTGGTATCCGCGGCTCTGGCCCCAGCAGCTGGGCCTGCCGATCCTGGTGCCGGCCTTCGCGGGGGGCCTGCTGGCGCTCTGGCGGGGCCGCGGCCAACTCCGGGCCCGGCGGCGCCGCCCGCTGCGGGCGCTGCCGCCGGGCTGGGCCTGGCTGATCGGCTGCACCCTGGCCGGCGCCCTGGCCACCACCCTCAGCCCCAACAAGGACGCCCGCTACATCGCGCCGGTGCTGCCGTTGCTG
>CAIZOZ010000538.1 GCA_903934745.1 uncultured cyanobacterium | reverse complement strand
CAGCAGGCCCGCTGGCTGGCGGCCGGCTCCAGCCTCTATCAGCTGCGCAGCCAGCTGGAACCCCATGTCTCAGCAGACCTGCCCGATCCGCTGCTCGTCTACTTGCCCGATCACCAGGAAAGCGAATCCCGCGCTGTGCTGCTGGAGCTGATCCGGGCCGGCGCCAGCTTCGACATCCAGCTGGTCAATCGGGCCCGCTTCTTTCTGCGTGAGGTGCTGGAGCCCGACAAGGTGGAGCAGCTGCTCAAACAGCCCAACCTCACCTACCGCGACATCGCCCTGGCCCTGGAGCAGTCCGGCGATGGCGGCTTCAGCCAGCTCAAGGCCCTGTTCCAGCAGCAGCTGCAGCGCAACAGCTCCCCCGAGAACGCCGAGCTGGCTCGCTTCTGGCTGGCCTCCGAAGCCCTCGATGCCGCGATCACGGCCAAGGGCCTCCAACCTGAACTGCAGGATCTGCTCCACAGCCGCTGGGGGCTGAGCTTCCCTGCCGACAGCTCCTTGGCTGAGTGGCGCCAGCGGGCCCAGCGGGCCCTTCTGCTGCATGAGTTCCTGCATGACTGGCACGGCGATGAGCTCACCTCCTTCGCCAGACAATCGCTACCGGTAGGCAAGGCAGCTGAGGAAAACGCCCTCGCCGATGTGCAGGGCCTTCGCCGCAGTCATGCCGAGGCCTACATCGCCATCGCCTCCCGCATCGAAGCCGAACTCGAACTGCCCGAGCTGATCAGCGGTGAGCGGCCCGGCGTGCTCGGCTCGATCGACACCTTCCCCTGCGAAGAGCAGTTCCTGCTGCGCAGCGTCGATGTCTTCCTGGCCAAGGGCGACTACGCCAAAGCCCAGGAGCTGGTGGCCGCCCGCCACGACAGCTTCTGGCTGGTGGGCCAACCCACCGATGCCCAGCAATCCAGGCGCCGCCTGCAATGGGATCTGGCCCGCACGGCTGCCGCCTTCGGTCTTGCTCTTGATCAGGCGCAAGCACAGCTGCCCAAGGCTGCCGCTCCCGTCGAAGTCTGGTTGGCCTATCAGGCGCAGATCGCCCATCACGTCGATGGTCTGCAGCGGCGCCTTGAGCAACAGGTGGCCGAGCTCTCCGCTTCCGAGGTGGAGATCGCCCTTGGGCTGGAGCAGCTGCGGGGGCGTTATGAGGCCCTGCTGGAGCAGCAGACCCAGCGCTTCACCGATGCCCTGCAGCAGGCCGGCTGGCTCATCCCCGGTGCCTTCCCTCAGACGCGCATCTGGAGCGAGCGGGTGCAACCCGGCGCCGGCAGGGCGGTGGTGTTCTGGGTGGATGCCCTGCGCTACGAGATGGGCGCCACCCTGCACGAGCGCTTCAACGGCTGGAGCCGTGAGCAGCTCAGCGACCTCAAGCTGGAGATCGCCCAGGCCGCCCTGCCGTCGATCACCCCCGTCGGCATGGCGGCCCTGCTGCCCGGCGCTGAACGCAGCTTTGCTGTGGCCGATGTCGAGGGCAGTCCCTGTTCGGTGGTGGATGGGGTGCCGGTGGGCTGGAGCGAGGGCAAAACCAAACGCCTGGCCCATCTGCAGCAGCGGGTGCCCACGGCGGTGGTGATCTCGCTGGTGGATCTGATCCGCAGCAAGGAGGCCGTGCTGATCGAGAAGCTGGCCGGCAACGGCCCCGTGGTGGTCACCAGCGTCGGCATCGACAACGCCGGGGAGCGCGACACCGACGACAACCTCGCCAACGTGCGCACCGACATGCAGCGCGAGCTCGACACGATCGAAGACGCCGTGCGGCGGCTGGCAGCCCTGCCCCTGGAGCATCCGCTGGAGCGCTTCGTGATCACGGCGGATCACGGCTTCCTGCATCTGCCCTTGGGCCGTGAGCCGGCCATGCGCATCGATCCTCCCGATGGGAAGACGTTCAAGCTGGAACGCCGCTGCTGGCTGGGTCATCCCTCCGCCGTTAGGCCCCCCTGTGTAGAGATCCAGCCCGCAGCCCTGGGGTATGGGCCAAACGGCCTCTCGGTGGT
>CAIZOZ010000537.1 GCA_903934745.1 uncultured cyanobacterium | reverse complement strand
TCCAGCAAGCCGAAGCCGCCCAGCTGGAGCAAGGTCTTTGGTCAGACCCTGGTGCGCATCTGTGAGCACGACCCCCGGGTGGTGGGGATCACCGCGGCGATGGCCACCGGCACCGGCCTCGATCTGCTCGAGAAGGCCCTGCCCGGCCAGTACTTCGACGTCGGTATCGCCGAGCAGCATGCGGTGACCATGGCCGCCGGCATGGCCTGCGGCGGCCTGCGGCCCGTGGTGGCGATCTACAGCACCTTCCTGCAGCGCGCCTACGACCAGCTCATCCACGACGTCGGCATCCAGAAGTTGCCTGTCACCTTCGTGTTGGATCGTGCCGGCATCGTCGGTGCTGATGGCCCCACCCATCAGGGGCAATACGACATCAGCTATCTGCGGGCCGTGCCCAACTTCACGGTGATGGCCCCCAAGGATGAGGCCGAGTTGCAGCGCATGCTTGTGACCTCGATCGCCCACGACGGCCCTACAGCCATTCGCATTCCCCGCGGCGAAGGCGAGGGGGTGCCGCTGATGGAAGAGGGCTGGCAACCGCTCGAAATCGGTCGCGGTGAGCTGCTGGCCGATGGCGACGACCTGCTGATCGTTGCCTACGGCTCGATGGTGTATCCCGCCATGGCCACGGCTGGCTTGTTGCAGGAGCAGGGAGTGCGGGCCGCCGTGATCAACGCCCGCTTTCTGCGGCCCCTCGATGAGCTGCTGATTCTGCCGATGGCCCGCCGCATCGGTCGGGTGGTGACCATGGAGGAAGGGGCCCTGGCTGGTGGTTTTGGTGCCGCCGTGGTGGAGAGCCTCAACGATCACGAGGTGCTGGTGCCGGTGCTGCGCCTGGGCATCGGCGATGTGCTGGTGGACCACGCCAGCCCGGAGCAGAGCAAGGAAAAGCTGGGGCTCACCCCTGCCCAGATGGCGGCAACAATTTTGAAGCGCTTCGCCGCCGCCTTCAGCCCCGATGCCCGCCAGGTGGTGGCAGCCTGAGTTCGCCGCCAACCCGTTGCTGACCCTGCGCGTCCAGATGCTGGTGGTGGGAGCGGGCCCGGCCGGTGGTGAGCTGGCCCGTCAGCTGGCGGCCGCCGGTGTGGAGGTGCTGCTGGTGGATCAGCTGGCCGATCTCGGCCAGGCTGCCTTCAGCAGTGCCGCCATGCCCTTCGCCAGCCTGGAGCGCTTTGGCTTACCGGCCCAGGTGGTGGCAAGTCGCTGGCGGGGCTGGCAGTTGCTGGGTCCGGCTCAGGAGCGTCGCCGCTGGCTGGCCTCAGCGCCGCTGGGCGTGGTGCTGGATTTCGGTGCTTTGCGCCAGTGGCTGGCGGATCAATGCAGCCGCTTCGGCGGCAGCGTGCAGCTGGGTCGGCGTGCCTTCCATTGCCAGTCCCAGGACGGCGTCTGGCGCACCTTGCTGCGCGATCGCCAGGGGGCGGTGCAGGAGGTGATCAGCGACTGGGTGGTGGATGCGAGCGGTCAGGGCAGGGCGCTGATCGGTCCGTTGGTGCCGCTGCCCCGGGCTGCCGAGCTGGATCGGGATCTCGTGCAGGGGGTGGGTGTGGAATGGCTGCTGCAGGTGCCGCTGGGCTGTTGGCAGCGCTGGTCTGATCAGCTCAGTTTCTGCCTCGGCAGCGACTGGGTGGCCCAGGGCTATGGCTGGATTTTTCCGATGGCACCCGGCCAGCTGAAGGTGGGGGTCTGCCGGCTCCGGCCCGATCGTCACCTGCTGCCCCTGGGCAGGGTGCTGGAGCAGCTGCAGGCGCGGCTGTTCAGCCCGGACGAACGCCAGGCCAGTGTGGTGCTCGATCGCCACGGTGGCTTGATTGTCAGCTCGATCCGCCGCCGCGATTGCCATGGCCAGGGACGGTTGCTGGCGATCGGCGACGCGGTGAGTACCGCCAACCTGCTCGGTGGTGAAGGCATCCGCCATGCCCTGAGCAGCAGCCGGGTGTTGGCGCCTTTGCTGCTGGAGGCGATCCAGTGCGGGCAGCCGTTTCGCCTGCGGCGCTACGAGCAGGTGCTGGCCCGCCAGCTGGGCTGGCGCTGGAGCCTGAGCGGTCGGTTGGCGCGGCGCACCTGGCTGGGCCTGACCGGCCCCGAGGCGGATCAACGGCTCAGCCGGTTGCTGGTGGGCCTGGAGCCAAGACGCGCCGAAGACCTGGCAGCCCTGCTGTTCGACTACCGCTTTGAGCGCTATGGACTCAGAAGCCTGCCCTACCTGTTCGGGATGCGTTGAAGCCTCCCTGGCTTCGCCAAAGGCAGCCAGGGAGGCTTCAATCCCGAGGTTTTAGTGCCGAGGTTTTAATGCCGATGCCGCAGCCCCACCAGAGCGGAGAGGCTGCAGCGAGATCGGGCTTCAGAGCACGCCGCGGGAGGCCAGGCCCTGAATGGCGCCGAAGCCGAGAATGTGGCCCAGGCTCATAGTGCCGAGCATGGCGCCATGGCTGAGACCGCCGAACAGGCTGGAGCTGGGCAGCTGCAGACCCACATTCGGTTGCTTGATGGTGGCCTTGCCGATGGCAATGGCGATGATGTTGCAGACGATCATCACCAGGCCCACCTTCGGTGACCAGGAAATAGTCGCAGGGGCCAGGGCCAGGAGAGGAGCGATCATCGAACACTTGGCAACGGCCCCATCTTCCGGGGATAGCCGACCGCTTGCAGGCTCCCCGTAAGACTTGTTCACCTCTCGCGCTTGCTGGCAGCGATGGCGAAGCCCAGCATCACCAGCAGGTTGCTGAGGGTGAGGAAGGCTTCAGCGCCACCGTGCAGGGGATCCACATCGGCCAGCAGTGCGCCGAAACGCACCTGGGCCACGATCGCGGCGGCGATCGTCACCGCCACAAACAGCAGCGTGAGCTGGAAGCCGCGCAGGGCCAGCCGGGGGAACGCCTCCACCTTGCTGGCCCACCAGAGGAAGCCCAGATAGGGCAGCAGCGACAGCACAAAGAAAGGCGCTGGATCGATCGCGGCAAACCGTTCCAGCGGGACAGACCAGGCGGTGTTCATGGTTGGGCCTGACGGCTGCGCTGCTGGCGCAGCAGATTCCAGCAGGCGATCGCCATCGTGGTGTTGCCGATGGCGGTGAGGGCCGCCTGGAAGATCACCAGACCCTTGAGCGCGGGGCTGTTGTCAATCAGATGCCAGGTGCAGGCGGCCATGGCACTGATCAGGGCCGGAACCATCGCCAGGGCCAACCAGCGCCAGCCCCCTTCGCGCCGCGCGGCGCCGAAACGCTGCACCGCCAGCATCGCCACCAGCCACTCGAGCACGGAGGTGACGTGGATCCACCAGGTGCCCAGAGACAGGGCGTGCATGGGACACAGCAATGATTCTCGATAATCTAAGGACGTCGTCCCGGACTCCCCGTGCAGCCAGCGCCGAACCGTTCCTCCGTGTTGGTCTGCGGGTACTACGGCGAGCACAACCTCGGCGATGACGCCCTGCTCCAGGTGCTACTGCAGCAGCTCCCCGCCGTGATCACCCCCGTGGTGACGGCCTGGGACCAACCCCTGGTGCGACGCCTCTACGGCGTCGAGACCACCGATCGACGGCGCCTGGGGGGCGTGCTGGCGGCCCTGGGCCGTTGCAGGGCGCTGGTGCTGGGCGGCGGCAGCCTGCTGCAGGACTCCACCAGTTTCCGCAGCCTGCTCTATTACGGCGCCCTGATCGTCGCGGCTCGCTGCCAGGGCAAGGAGGTGATCCTCTGGGGCCAGGGTCTGGGACCGCTGCAGCGGCGGCGCAGCCGGTTGTTGGTCCGCTGGTTGCTGAGCCTGGCCACGGCGATCAGCTGGCGAGATCCGGCTTCAACCCAGCTGGCGCGCCACTGGGGCGTGCGCTGCCTGGAGGGCAGTGATCCGGTCTGGGCGCTGGCGCCCCAGCCCTGGCAGGGAGCGGCAGGGCCGATCGTGCTCTGCTGGCGGCCTGCCCGCCAGTTGGATCGGCAGGGATGGCAGCCCTATCTGGAGGCTCTCGATCAGCTCGCGGCAGCCAGCGGTCGGCCCGTCCACTGGCTGCCGTTCCATCAGGAGCAGGACCAGCCCCTGCTGGGCTGGCTCGATCAGCAGGGGCTGCTGCCGGCACGGTTGAAGCAGGCCAGCGTGCTGCTGACGGTGCAGGATCCCCAGGCCGCCATGGCCGAGTTCCAGGCGGCGGGGCTGGTGATCGCCATGCGGCTGCATGGTCTGATCCTGGCGGCGCTGGCGGGTAGTCCCTGCGCCGCCCTCAGCTATGACCCGAAGGTGGCAGCGGCCGCTGACGGCATCGGCTGTCCTTGCCAGGATCTGGCACTGCCGGCCGCCGCCACGCTGCTACAGAGCTGGCAGGCCAGCCTGGATCATCCCCCGGATCCGCAGCGGCTGGAGCAGTTGCGCCGCAGCGCCGCCATTCACCGGGAGCTGCTGGCGCCCCTGGCCAGTCTGGCCTGATCGAGGCGTTTCCCCTGGCTGTTCCAGGCTTCGATGGTGAGTTCGCTGGGGGTGAAACGGAGTTCAGCAAAGCTGTAGGCGCTCACCGCCCGGGCACTGTTGGGCCCCGGCAGCACCGGCCGCAGGGTGGCACCACCACCGCCGACGGTGAGATAGGTGATGCCATCGATCGGCTTGGAGCGTTCGTAGTTGTGATCGTGGCCATTGATGTAGAGCTGGACGCCATGGCGTTGCATCCAGGGCACCAGTCGCGCCTTGGCGACGGGATCATCGCCGTAGAGGCCGGAGGAGTAGATCGGGTGATGGCCCACCACCACCTTCCAGGGAGCCGTGCTGCTGGCCAGGGCCTGCTTCAACCAGGGCAGCTGGTGCTGCCAGGCAGCGTTGACATTGGTGTCCAGCATGAAGAACTCCACCGGGCCACGCCGCAACGTGTACCAGCGTCCCTTCATGCCGAAAAGCGGATAGCGCACCTGGGGATCGCCGTTCTCGGTGCGGATGTCGTGGTTGCCCAGCACGGCGTGAAAGGGCACCTTGGCCTGCAGCAGCTCCCGATACGGACGCAGGAAGGTGGCCTCGATCCGGTCGAGATTGCCGTTGTCGTAGATGTTGTCGCCGCCCATGATCACCAGGTCCACTGGGCGCTGGCGATGCACGGCGGCCATCTGGTCGGCCACCGCCCGCTGGGGGGCATTGCCGCCACCGGTGTCGGCCACGGCCAGCACATGCAACGTTGCGTTGCTGGAGGCGCTGGTGGGCAAGGCGCCGCCGACCGCCGCTGTACCCGCTCCGGCTCGCGGCGCCAGGGCGGTGGCGGCCGCCGCCACCAGGCCGCAAGCCAGCAAGGCACCGGTGGCGAGCAGACGGCGCCGCCCAGATCGCCAGGATCGACCAGCAGGGGCTGGGGCGTCGACAGCCCCTCGACGGCTCTGGCTCACGGATGGTCTGATCAGGGCTTTCAGGCTATCGAGCTCTTCTGCCGTTGCAGTTCTGCCAGCACCTCCTGGCTATGGCCGGAGGGACGCACGGCGCTCCAGCGCTGGCGCAGGATTCCCTGGGGGTCGATCAGGAAGGTGTGCCGCTGGGAATAGGGCGCGATCCAGGAGCCATAGCGGCGGCTCACCACGCCACCGGGATCGGAGAGCAGCGGGAACACCAGTCCTTCACTGCCGCAGAAGGAGGCATGGGCTTCAAGGTCATCGGCACTGACGCCGATCACACTGGCGGATTCGGCCTGAAAGGCGGCCAGATTCTGCTGGAAGCCGCGGGCCTCCAGGGTGCAGCCACTGGTGAAATCCTTGGGATAGAAATAGAGCACCAGCCAGCGCCCCGCCAATTGGTTGAGGCCGATATGGATCGGCAGGGCCTCGCTGCCGGCCTTGCTGGTCAGCAGGTTGCCGCCGGGGGCCACGCCATCCAGCTCGAAATCAGGCGCCGGCTGCTCCAGTTCGGGCAGCAGTCCGCCGATCGCCGCGGCCCGTCTCGGGGCCAGACCCAGCACCAAGGGCACCAGAGTCAGTCCAGCCAGCAGAGAACGACGCTTCATCGGCAGGGCTGCTCGCTCATGGGTTCAGATCCAAAAACTGGGTTGATTCGCCCAGGCACAGGGCCTTCAAAGCGAATCCACCCAGAGGAGGAGGGTCAGAGTCGGGGCTCTGCAGTGAGCCTGACGGCTTATCAGAGTGAGCCTGACGGCTTCAGAGGCGGGCGAGGTTGACGCCGAGCTCTTTGGCGTAGCTGCCCAGGCCCTTCTTCTGGATGGTTTTGAGGGCGCGGGTGCAGACGCGCAGCTTGACGAAGCGCTTGCCTTCCGCCCACCACAGGCGGCGCTCCTGCAGGTTCACCTGCTGCAGCTTCTTGGTGCGCACGTGGGAATGGCTGACCGCCATGCCGTTGTTGGCGCGCTTTCCGGTGAGTTGGCAGACGCGGGACATGGGAATCAGCTGAAGACTTTGGAACGTGGTCAATAACCACTCAGGCACCTTATCAAACAGCCCCCTGGGTCGGGTGGTGGCTCGGCATGGAGGGGCAGCGGGCCTGCCAGCTGCCGTCAACGTTTCACGGCGTCCACCGCGATGTAGCAGGCGGTCCACCAGCGGCTCGGAAGCTCAGCCAGCCATTCCCAGCAGGCGAGGTGGCCCAGATAGGCGGCTGGCACAGGGCTCGGAAGCCGAACGATCGATCGGGCCGGGAGCACGGCCGCCATCAGCCGAGAATGCATCATCGTTCCGCCTTATACGGGGATCCGGGATCGTCCGCAGAAAACTGATCAGGTCGAGGTCGAGGTCGGTGACGGCTGAAACGGCGGGATCAGGCACAAGGAGGAGGCCATGCAACCAACCTCAACGCATGCTCGCAGGCCCGGCCAGAGCTCCCGTGACACACTTTGAATCAGCCCTGGGCTTTGACGTGTTAGCCACGCACACCCATGCCCTGCCCCGCTGGCTTGCCCGCCGTCAGCAGCGATGGCACTCTGCCGTTTCAATCTGCCCGGAACAGAAGCTTTCTTGTCAGCCTTCGGCAAGCGGCGCTGTATGGAGAAACAGTGGAGATTCGATTTCGTCTGACATAGCAAGGGTGTGAGGCTAGGATCGGCAGGTTGCTAAACTAATAGTCTTTGCGGCATCAGGAATGAGTGTCAAGATCGAAACAGTCAGCATCAAAGACAAGGGCAACCGGTCTGACAGCACCGGCTATGGCCGCGTTGATGCCAATTACTCCATCGGTAAATATGAAGTCACTGTTGGGCAATACAGCGCGTTTCTCAACGCGGTTGCCGCAAGCGACCCTTATCGCCTCTACAATAAAGGGCTGATGACCGGTGCCCTGAACGGCGGCATCACGCGCTCAGGTGCTGATGGCAGCTATAGCTACAGCCCAGTCAGTGGAACCGAGAACTTCCCGATCACTGGCGTCAGCTGGTTTGACGCCGCTCGCTTTGCGAACTGGCTCGCCAACGGTCAGCCCTCCGGCCCATGCACCTCGGCAACCACCGAGAATGGGGCTTATAATCTTAGTGGAGCAATAGGTGGCATCTCCGTTTCCCGCAACAATATCAATCCCAATACGGGCGCTGTCCCCGGCTTTGCGCTTCCCACGGAAAATGAATGGTACAAAGCCGCCTACTACAACCCAAAGCTGAATCACGGCAACGGCGGCTATTACAAGTATGCCACCAAGAGCAATGCTGCTCCCGGCAATCTAATAGGCGGCAAGCGTAATCAAGTTAATTATATTTTGGATGCCAGCGGTGTGTACTCTGTAACACAGAAAGCCGGTGTTGATTACAGCCAGAACTATCTCAGTTCCATCGGTTCTTTCACGGGCTCAAAAGGCTCCTACGGCACCTTTGATCAGAATGGCAGCGTCTGGGAAATCCTTTCAAACCAAGGCCAAAACCAGCTGTTCGTTCCCCTTCGCGGTGGTGGCTGGACATCGTTGGCCTCACTGCTGCAATCGGGCTACAGGCTTGGTGTCGGCACAGACTCTGAAGCCGTGAATGCCGGTTTTCGCGTCGTCAATCCGCCCAGCCAGCCTCAGTCGCTACGGCGACACACCCAGGTCTCCCAGGACAACAATAAGGGCACCTCGAAAATCGCGAATTTCATGGGTTATCACGCAACGCAGAAAGCATTGCAAGCACTGGCTTACCCGCGACTTGCAGGGGCGGATTTGGCAATTTTTCGAGGTGCCCATAAGGCTGGGCGATCGGATGCATCGGATCACTCCCAACGCGCGCTGCAGCCCATCAGACTGGATCTGGTCACGGTGGGCGATGCCAACAACAGCACAGATCCACTGACGGGCTTTGGTGCCGTGGACCACAAGTATCAGATCAGCACCAAGGCGATCACCATCGGTCAATATACAAGCTTTCTGAATGCTGTTGCGAGAAAGGACCCCCATCATCTATTCAATCCATCGATGCAGAGCGATCTCAACATCGCAGGCATCAAGCGTACCGGCCGCAGCGGCCAGTATCACTACAGCGTGATTGATAACACCGGCAGCAGCGCAGACAGGCCGATCACTTATGTGAGCTGGTTTGACGCCGCTCGCTTTGCCAACTGGATGAGCAACGGCCAGCCAATAGGCAAGCAGAGCCGCGCTACCACCGAAGACGGCGCCTATACACTGCATGCTGCATGGAAAGGGGCTCCTGCAAAAAATGCGATCAATCCGAATACCGGTGCATCGCCCAGTTTTTACGTTCCATCTGAAAACGAGTGGTACAAGGCAGCCTACTTCAGTTCAGCGCTCAATGATAATAAGGGCGGTTATTACCTCTACGCAACGCAGAGCAACAGCGCCCCTGTCAGTACTCCATCGGTGGGAGGCAAGAACGAAGCAAACCTCGCCAACAACTTTCTTTTTTACAACACGCAGTCGAATGTTTATGATCCCGTCACCAACTACTTGACTGATGTTGGCTTCTTTGCTAACAGCCGCAGCTTCTACGGCACCTATGATCAGACCGGTCTTGTGTACCAGTGGAATGACCTCAATGCAGAGCGCTCGCTCGAGCGAGGTCTGCGCGGCGGCTATTGGTTCAGTGCCGGACAATCTTCGATGTCATCCACCTTCAATACGGCCACTCCCGACCGCGAATCGAGCGATGCGGGGTTCCGGCTGGCAGCCCCTGATCCTCTGCTGATGTTCGGCTGAGGCTCAGTCCGCCAGCAGGTGCCTGAAGGTCTTCTTGCTCAGCTGCGGCACCTTGCCATTGCCATGGCCATTGCCATTCGGAGCCTCACGGTGATGTTCGCGAGGGCGGGCGATTTGCTGGGGGCCTTCAATCTGCAGAAGCTGAGGCACGTTCCAGCGACGGGCGGCAGAGGTGCACGGGCTGCCAGTACCGCCAAGCCAATTGGGGTGGGGCGGTTCACGGCGCCGCCAGCCGTTCGCCGCTGTGGCTGTCGAACCACAGTTCATGCTCGGGCCGCCAGCCCAGCTGCAGCTGCTCGGGCAGGGACTGATCGGCCGCCACCAGCATGCGTAGATCACCCTGGGCGGTTTCCAGCCAGAGCAGCTGCTGGTTGCCCCACCATTCCCGCCGTTGCAGGCGGGCGGCGATGCCGCCGTGCAGCACCGGCTGCAGATGTTCCGGCCTCAGCCCCAGCTGGCGCTGCCCCTGCGCCGGCAGCAGATTGATCGCCGGCCGGCCGAGGAAGGCGGCCACGAAGCGATTGGCCGGCCGCTCATAGAGCTCGCGGGCGCTGCCGACCTGTTGCAGCGCCCCATCACGCAGCACGGCAATGCGATCGGCCATGCCCATGGCCTCCTGTTGATCATGGGTGACATAGACGACGGGCTGGTCGCCGCCGCAGAGCAAGCGGCGCAGCTCCGGCCGCAGTTCTTCGCGCAACTGGGCATCGAGGTTGCTCATCGGCTCATCGAGCAGCACCAACCTGGGTTGGCGCAGCAGGGCCCGGGCCAGGGCGACCCGTTGACGCTGGCCACCGGAGAGCTGGGCTGGGCGGCGCAGGCGCAGCTCTCCCAGTTGCAGCAGCTCCAGCACCGCGGCGATGCGCCCCTCCCGCTCCTTGGGCGCCATGCCCCGAATGCGCAGGCCCAGGGCCAGGTTATCGGCCACGCTCAGGTGCGGATAGAGCGCGTAGCTCTGGAACACCATCGCCACGCGACGCTCGCCGGCGCTCTGCTGGGTGATGTCGCGGCCATCCAGCAGGATCCGGCCGGCGCTGGCGGCATCGAGGCCGGCCAACAGGCGCAGGGTGGTGGTCTTGCCGCAACCACTCGGCCCCAGCAGGGCCAGGCATTCGCCGGGGGCGACCGCCAGATTCAGGTCGGCGAGCAGGGTGCGCTCGCCCAGCCGGCGGCTGAGACCTTCGATCCGCAGTCCGGGTGCTGGGCTTGGCAACACAGGCATGGCGTCGATCATCCCTTGATCGCTCCCTGGGTGAGGCCACTCACAATCGAACGCTGGAAAATCAGCACCAGCAGCAGCAGCGGCAGGCTACCGAGCACGGTGGCGGCGGCAAAGGCGCCGTAGGGCACGGTGAACAGCGACGAACCGGCAAGGCGGGCGATGGCCGGCGGCAGGGTGAGCAGCTCGGGTCGGCTGATCCAGGTGAGGGCAATCGGGTATTCGTTCCAGCTGAACAGGAACACCAGGATGGCGGTGCTGGCCAGGCTGGGGGCCAGCAGGGGCAGCAGCACATGGCGCAGCCGCTGCGGCAGGTTCAGGCCCTCCAGCCTGGCGGCGTCCTCGAGGTCTGGGGGCAGCTCGGCGAAGGCGGCCCGCAGTAACAACACCGCCAGCGGCAGACACAGGGCGGCATAGGGCAGGCTCAGGGCCAGCAGGTTGTTGGCCAGCCCCAAGGTGCGGGCCAGCTGCAGCAGGGCCAGAAACAACAGCACGGTCGGAAAGATCGCCGTAGCCAGCAGCGCCAGGCTCACCGCCCAGCGCAGGCGCCCGCCCTGGCGTTGCAGTCCGTAGGCGCAGGGCACCGCCAGGGCGAGGGTGAGGGCCGTGCTGGCAGCCCCGACCACGGCACTGTTGAGCAGATAACGCCAGATCGGCGGGTCGGCCAGCCACACCTGGCGGTAGTTCTCCAGGGTCCAGAAGCTGCCGGTGGCGCCGGCGCTGCCACTGACCAGCGCCTCCGGCGTGACCAGGGAGGTGTAGAGCTGCCAGGCCAGGGGCGCCAGGCTCCAGAGCAGCAGCAGGCCCCTCATCGTGAGGGCTCCAGAGCACGACGGCGCAGCAGCAGCCAGCCGAGGACTGTGAGCACAACCAGCAACAGGAAGGTGGCGATCACCAGGGTGGCGCTGTAGCCGAAATCGAGGAAACGCATGGCGTTGAGATAGGCATAGAGGGCCAGGCTCTCGGTGCTGCCGGCCGGTCCGACGCGGGTGAGTACCTGGACCAGGTCAAACACGCCCAGGGCCTGGGCCAGCCGGAACAGCAGGGCCAGGCTGATCCAGGGTTTGAGCAGCGGCAGGGTGAGCCGTCGCAGGATCTGGCCGGGGCTGGCCCCCTCCAGCACCAGGCTCTCCTCCAGTTCGGCCGGGATCGACTGCAGCCCGGCCAGCAATAGCAGCGCCACGAAGGGCGTCGTTTTCCAGACATCGGCCAGCACGGTGAACAACCAGGTGCTGGCCGGGGTGGTGAGAAAGCCGTAGGGAGCGGCACCGAAGGCCCGCAGGATGGCATTGAGCGGGCCATAGGGATCGTTGTAGATCCAGCGCCAGCCGAGGGCGAGCACGGTGGTGGGCAGGGCCCAGGGCAGCAGGGTGAGGGCCCGCAGCCAGCCCCGGCCCCGGCCCGGCCGGTGCAACAGCAGGGCCATCGCCAGGCCCAGCAGCAGCTCCAGCCCCACCGACACCAGGGCGAAGCGCAGGGTGACGGCGGCGTCCTGCCAGAAGCGGGTATCACCGAGCAGCCGCTGCCAGTTGGCGCCGTGATTGGCGATCGGGCTGAGGCCGGTGAGCACCGAGCTGGCCTGGGTGCTCAACCAGGCCGAATCCAGCAGCGGCCAGGCGAACACGATCGCCAGCAGCAGCAGGGCCGGCAGCATCAACAGAGTGTTGACCAGGCTCGGCGTCATGCGCTCTCCTGGCCGGCGGTGGATTCCAGCAGCACCGTGCTCTGACGCTGGGCCCGGGTCATGGCGGCGGTGGCCGCTGCTTCCGTGGTGAGCAGCCCATTCACCTGGCGTTGCAGCAGGTCGCTGAGCTGGGCGTAGAGGGGGGTGAGCGGCCGCACCAGCGGGCCCTGTTCCAGCGCTTGTTGTTGCACGGCCAGCAGCGGATGCTTCTGCTGCAACTCGCTGTCCTCGTAGAGGACGGCCCAGGTGGGGGCATAGCCCTGATCCAGCACCAGCGCTTTCTGGGTTTCGGGGCCGGTGAACCAGCCGATCACCTCAGCCGCCTCCTGGGGATGGGGACTGCCGGCCAGCAGCGACAGCCCCCAGGTGCCGAGGGTGCCGCCACTGCGGATGCCCGGCGCTGACACCACGGTGCTGACGCCCACCTTGCCAACCACCGGTCCGCCGCCTTTTTCGATTTCGCGCCAGGCGTAGGGCCAGTTGCGCAGGAAGGCGGCATCGCCGGCGGCAAACAGTTGCAGGGCTTCATTCTCAGCAAAGTCGGCGACGGCTTCGGGGCTGACGCCGCTGCGCACCAGCTGCACCAGCCAGTCGGCTGCAGCGATCGCCCCGGGGGAATCCAGTTCGGTCTGGCCCCCTGCCGGGCCAGTACCGGGTTGCCACCACTGGCCGCCGAAGGCGTGGATCAGCTCGAGCATCACGCAGCTCAGACCTTCGTACTGGCGGCCCTGCCAGACGTAGCCCCAGCGCACCTTGCCCTCGGCCTGCAGCTGCCGCGCCACCGCCTCCAGTTCCGTGGTGGTGCGGGGCGGCGAGGCCATCAGGTCGGTGCGCCAATAGAGCAGGCCGGTATCACCGGTGAGCGGCATCCGCCAGAGATGGCCGCCGAAGGCATTGCCCAGCCTGGCGCCGGGCACCATCGCCTCGAGGGCGTCGTCGCCGAGCAGCCCTTCGAGCGGCACGAGCCAGCCGGCGGCCACGTACTTGGCCGTCCAGCTGACATCCATCAGCAGCAGGTCGTAGGGGGTGTCACCCAGCAACAGGCCGCCGATGGCCAGGTCCGACATCGCTTCGGTGTCGAGGGGGCCGCGGGCCACCTCCACCTTGAGGTTGGGGTGATCGCGGTTGAACCCAGCCACCAGCTCGGCGGTGGCATCGACGAAGGGGGAAGGCATCAGCACCCGCACCGTGGTGGCCGCCGCCACCGGCCTGGCCAGCAGCGCCGCCGGCAGCAGGATCAAGACCAGGCCGAGCAGCAGGCCAGCCAGGACTGATCCAGGCGTCAGCCGCCGTCGAGCTCCGGATCCGGCCATGGAGTCGACGGGGTCAGTGCCTGGACCTTAATCAGCGGCCGCCGTCGCGGCAAGACGGCGGCGAGACCAGTGGCGAGGCAGGCCAGTGGCGCCAGGCTCAGAGCGAACGCTGCATCAGGCGACCCATCAGATCGCTGCTGCGCTGCTGGAAGCCGGCCAGCTGGTTCGGCTCCAGGCCGCCGACGGCGAGGCGGGCCGTCTCGTAGAGATGGCGCCCCAACTCAAGGGCCAGGGTGCGGCTGGGGGATTCGGCCGCACCGGTGGTGATCACGGCACCGCTGGAGAGCTTGAGCAGGCCTTCGACCAGGGGATGGCGCCGATTCACCAGCAACACGTGGTGATCGGGCAGGCCCGGCAGGCGTTGCTCCATCAGGGCGCCCATGTCGTTGATGCGGCGCATCTGTTCAGGCAGCAGGATCAGGGCGGCCGGGGCCTGATCGCCCTTGAGCTGCTGCACCTGGATCGTCACCTTGTCGTTAGCTAAGGCCTGACGGAACAGGTCGCGCAGTTTTTCGCTGGCATCCTTGGCTTCGCTGTCGCTGAGCTCGCTGTCCTGCTCCTTGAGGCTGTCGTCGAGTTCGGAATCGACGCGTTGGAAGGTGAGATCGCCATGGCGCATCTCCAGCCAGGGGATGAACTGGGAATCAATCAGGGTGTCGGCCAGCAGCACTTCGGCGCCTTGGCCTTTCCACAGGGCCAGGGCACCGGCCTGGCCGGCCTCATCGGTGCAATAGAGGATGCGCTTGTTGTGGTCGGCGCTGAGCCGCTGGCGGTAGTGGGCCAGGGTGGTGAAGTGGCGCTCGCCGACCTGGATCGGATCGCTGCTGGGGCTCTGGTCTGTTTCGGCCTCGGCTTCGGCTGCAGATTCAGATTCAGATGCGGTTTTGGCCGCTACCGGGCTGGGGGCTGTGGTGGCATACAGCACCAGATCGGCCACCTGCTCGGCGAATTTTTCATCTTCCATGGCGCCGATCTTGATGAACGGTGCGAGGGATTCCCAGATTTCGGCATAGCGGCTCGGTTCATCGCGATGCAGTTCCTTGAGCCGATCGCCCACCTTCTTGGCGACAAAACCACCGATTGAGCGCACACGACGGTCGGTCTGCAGGGCGCTGCGGCTGACATTGAGGGGGATGTCGGGCGAGTCGATCACGCCGCGCAGGGGTAGCAGGTAGCGGGGCACCACCTCCTTGATCGAGTCACTGACGAACACCTGGTTGCAATAGAGCCGGATCTCTCCTTTCTCCCAGTCGGCGCGACCGGTGATTTTGGGGAAGAACAGGATTCCCTGCAGGTTGTAGGGATAATCGGTGCTCAGATGCACCCACAGCAGTGGGTCGCCCTGGAAGGGATAGAGATAGCGGTAGAGCTCGATGTAGTCGTTATCGGTGAGATCGCGGGGTGAGGAGCGCCAGGGAGCCTGACGCTTGTTGACCGTTTCACCCTCCAGCTGCACTTCCACCGGCAGGAAGTCGCAGTAGGTGGTGATCAGATTGCGGATGCGGCTGGGCTCGATGTATTCGAGCTCCTCCTCCATCAGATGCAGAATCACATCGGTGCCGGGCTCGCTGCGCTCCGTGCCTTCGAGGCTGAAGTTGGGGGAGCCATCGCAACTCCAGCGCACCGCCTCACTGCCGGGGCGGGCCGAGAGGCTCACCAGCTCCACCTGCTTGGCCACCATGAAGCTGGAATAGAAACCCAGGCCGAAGTGGCCGATGATGGCATCGCTTTCCTGCTTGTACTTCTCGAGGAAGTCTTCGGCGCTGGAGAAGGCCACCTGATTGATGTAGCGCTTCACCTCATCGGCGGTCATGCCGATGCCGTTGTCGGAGATGGTGAGCGTGTTGGCTTCGCGGTTGATGCGGATCGAGATCCGACCCTCCTCGCCCTCACTGCAATCACCGCCCATGGCGGCCATGCGGCGCTTGCTGATCGCGTCGACGCCGTTGCTGACCAGTTCCCGCAGGAACACCTCATGGCCGCTATAGACGGCCTTCTTGATGATCGGGAAGATGTTTTCGGTATGGATCTGAATCTGACCCTGTTCTTCCAGTACCGGCATGGCAGCGTGTGTCACTGCAGGCGACCCTAGGGATCGGCGCCTTCCAGCTCAAGGGGTGACAGGGAGGGGTCTCCGAACTCCGCACCAGCCGCCAGCCTCAGGGCTGCCGTTGCAGCTGGGGCTTTTCTTCCGGCAGGATCGCCCCGGCCACCGGACAGACCTGCAGACAGATGCCGCAGTCGATGCAGGTGTCGAAGTCGATCCAGTAAAAGCCGGTGCCCTTGCTGTTGGCACCCTGGCCGGGGTGGATGCAGGCGACCGGACAGGCATCGACGCAATCGGCCACCCCTTCGCAGACGTCGGTGACGATCGTGTGGGCCATCAAGGGGGCGAGCGCGCTGGTGCGGAGCCTAGCCAGCCAGCCAGATGGCGCCGCGGCAGCCCCTTGCGGCGGCCAGGCGCTCGGCAGCCGCCTGGGAATCACAGGGCTGGCTGCAGAGCTCGGCGGCCTGGCCCTGCTGGTGCAGTTCGGCCATGCGGGCCAGGGCGGCGCCGATACCGGCGCCGGAGGCGCTCGCCACCAGCCAGGGACTGGCGACGACGACCGGGCTGTCGCCGGCACCCAGCAGCTCGCGGATGGCGCCGACATCAAAGCCGCAGCCGGTGCCGGCTGCCTGCTG
>CAIZOZ010000536.1 GCA_903934745.1 uncultured cyanobacterium | reverse complement strand
GCTGAGCCCATCGGCCCGTCTGGCCATGTACCGCTCCTAGATCCGCAACGACAGAGGGGCGGGCATCGCGGGACTCCTGACCGAAATCGGAGCCCTGTTGTCGCGTCCTGAGACCCGCCTATGTAGTTGCGCAGTCCCGCCTATCTAATCGTCGCCGAACAAGCGGTGATCTGGCGCAGCATCCTGTTTTCGATCTGCGCCAGGCTGAATAACTCATTGCCAAGGCGATGCACGCGCCGCTGGAAGAAGCGGAGGAAAGCAATCCAGTTCGGTAGCCCCATCAGGTTGGGGCGAATCGATGCGATCGGATAAGCCGAGAGCACTGACTGGATGGTGAAAGCGTTGTAGAGGTTGATCCAGTGGGCGAGGTGATCCTCACGGCCGTTGGTGTCGGCAGATTGCTGGGCCAGCCAGCGGCGGAGGGTCTGGGGGTGGTGGGTGCTCCAGGCTTCGTAATCCACACGCCCAGCCTGGTCCACGTAACGGCGCAGGAGCTGATCCCAGATGGGGAGGTCGTTCATGGGTAGGCAGCTCTGCGTCCGCTGGCGTCATAGCGCCAGATCAGATGCTCCATCCTGCCGGGGGCGGCAACCAGACGCCCTCGAGCACAAACGCCTCGCGATGGCTGACCCGCTCCGGCAGGCGAGCGAAGCCGCCATCGGGCTGAACCACCAGTCCCTCCAGCTCCGCTGCACCAAGCTCCAGCTGACAATCGCTGATCTCGGGCTCGGGCCAGTAGGCAATGACCGTGGACGCCTGGCCCTGCCAGCTGCCCAGCAACTGATCGGCACTGGTGGACGTGCACTCATTCGTAGGCCTCACCAGAGGCCTGGCAGTAGCCGCGCGCTGCGCTGCTGCCAGGCGCTGAACTCCGGGTACTTCACCGCCATCTGCACTTCCTTTTGGCCAATGCGCTGCAGGTAGATCAGCAGCACCAGAGCCGGCACCAGGTAGGCCCAGACGTTACCGGCCACCACCGCAAAGCTCAGGTAGCGCAGCAGATCGCCGAGGTAGTTCACATGTCGCACGCGCCGCCAGATGCCGTCGCTCACCAGGCCAGCACCCATCGCTTTGGCGGTGGTTTTCTGGGCATCGGCGCTGGCGTTGATCAGGCTGCCGAAGCTGAACAGCCCGAGCGCCACTGCCACGGCGGCCTGGGAGATCGGCAGGGGATTGAGAAAAGCCAGCAGTCCCGGCAGGCTGTAGAGCACCCCGATGAACAGCAGGGCGAAGCCAAACCCCACCACCCCCACACGCTCGCTGAACAGCTGGCGAGCCCGCTCGGGAAACAGCCACTGCTCCAGCAGCCACCAGAGGCAGTAGCTGATGTGCAGGCTGAGATAGACCACCTGGCGCATGTCCTGCACCCCGACCACGGCCGCCAGCACCAGCAGCAGCACGATCGTGAGCATTTTGGCGGTGTTGATCGCCGTGAGCTGGCGCCAGCCCGCCGGCGGGGTCTGGCCATCGTCCCGTGCTGATTCAGCCATCTGCGCACCCTTGCTGACGGCAGCCTATCGACCCTGGTGGGCGTCGCGACCGACAAAACCGCTCACACCGCCGCTGCCAGCTAGAACAAGCCATGCCAGACGACACCATGCCCGACAGAAAACAATCTCATGTGGTCGTCATCGGAGGCGGATGGGCTGGCTGGGGTGCCGCAAAGTCACTCTGCGAAGCCGGCGTTGACGTGACCTTG
This sequence comes from uncultured cyanobacterium, assembly GCA_903934745.1. Lineage (GTDB taxonomy): Bacteria > Cyanobacteriota > Cyanobacteriia > PCC-6307 > Cyanobiaceae > Cyanobium. The sequence goes on along the minus strand of CAIZOZ010000536.1, from coordinate 6 downwards.
ATCGAT
>CAIZOZ010000535.1 GCA_903934745.1 uncultured cyanobacterium | reverse complement strand
TGCCGCTTTCTCGCTTTGATTGCTATCTGGCTGTGGCTGGCGGGCTGGAGGTGGAGGAGCCGGCGGCCGATCTGGGGGTGGCGACCGCCGTGGTGGCCAGCTTCCGCGATCTGACCCTGCCGGCGGGCACGGTGCTGGTGGGGGACCTGGGCCTGGGTGGCCAGTTGCGGCAGGTGTCCCAGCTGGAGCTGCGGTTGCAGGAGGCAGCCCGACTGGGCTGTGTGCGGGCGGTGGTGCCCCGCGGCAGTGGCCTCGGGGCTCAGGCCGCCTTCGGGCTACAGCTACTGGAGGCCGGTTCGGTGGCCGAGGCGCTGGTGGCGGCGCTGGGGGTGGATCCGGCGGCGGAGTGAGGCTCAGAAGTAGACATCGACGGTGCTGCGGCCTGAGCTCTTCAGCCAGTTCTCGATGTCGAGGTAGCCGCCCGGATAGAGCTTCACCGCTTTGCCCCAGGTTTCGGCGGCCATGTCCAGCCAGCGGTCGGCGGTGTCCTGGTCGCCACTTTCGGCGGCGATGCGGCCCCATTTTTCGTAGATCAGCCCCATGTTCTTGAGGCAGGAGGGCGAGTTGGCATTGGCCTCCAGCGATTGGCCGTAGAAGTCGAGCGCCTTCTGCTCATCGCCGGTGCTCATGAAGATGATCGCCATGTTCTTGAGGATCTCGCCGCGGTCGATGGCGTTCTCCTCAAGCCGTAGCGCCTCGTCGTAGTTGTCCAGCGCCTCGGCGTAGTCGCCGTCGTTCTGGGCGGAGAGCCCATCGCGGTAATACACGTAGGCCTCCTTCGATTTGGCATCGATCGGCAGCAGCTTGACGATCAGGTCTGCCATCACCGTGAAGCTCTTGTCGATGAAGTTGTCGTTGCGCTGGGAGCGGGGCACGGCGGGCTGTCTGGATCTGCCCACCATCCTGCCCCGTTCCCCGGGAGGGAAGGGCCTTGGGCCTGAATCTTCCTACCGTGGGGCCCCGGTGTCCGCTCCCTGCTGCCGTTGGCCCCTTCCGCTCCCCATCGGCCCATCCGCAGCGAGCTTGCTCCCCGCGTACTGCCCAGCGCTGAGCGGCCCAGCGCTGAGCAGCCCAGTCCTGAGCGGCCTGCCGCTGAGCCATCAGGTCCAGAGCAGTCAGCTGCAGAACACTCAGCTGCAGAACAGCCGATCGGTGCGTTGTCTCTTCCTGCCCCCCAGCTTTCTGAGCCGCTTGCTGGCGCGCCAGTGCGCTGTGAAGCCACCTCCGCTGGCGCCCTCCCGGCTTCGGTATCGCTGGCCCAGCCTCCCCTGACGGTGCTGCTGGAGGTGGACGGGATGAAGTGTGGCGGCTGCGTGCGCGCCGTGGAACAGCGGCTGTTGCAGCAGCCCGGCGTGCGGGCCGCCAGCGTCAACCTGCTGACGCGCACGGCCTGGCTGGAACTGGAGCCCGCTGGTTGGTCGGGCGCCTCAGCCACCGCTGCTGCTCCCAGCTCAGCGGCTGTTGTTGCGGTCCCGGCGGCCTCAGATGCCGGCAGCGATCCCCTCGCCCCGGTGCTGGCCAGCCTGGCGGGCCTCGGCTTCCCGGCCCGGTTGCGCGATGGGGCCCAGGCCCTGCCCCGCAGCCTCGAGCAGCGTCGCCGGCAGCGGGACTGGTGGCAGCGCTGGCGTCAGCTGGTGGTGGCCCTGGTGCTGGTGCTGGTTTCGGGCTTCGGTCATCTGGCTGATGCCGGCCAGCTCCCTTGGCACGATCCCTGGGGTCTGCTGGCCAGCCCCTGGCTGCATGGCCTGGTGGCCACCGTGGCCCTGGCCGGCCCGGGTCGCTCGATTCTGCTGCAGGGGGCCCGCTCGGCCCTGGCCGGCATGCCGAGCATGGACACCCTGGTGGGCCTCGGTGTGGCCAGTGCCTGGCTGGCCAGCCTGGTGGGCCTCTTGCTGCCGCAGAGCGGCTGGCCCTGTTTCTTCCATGAGCCGGTGATGCTGCTCGGCTTTGTACTGGCCGGTCGCTTCCTGGAGGAGCGGGCCCGCTGGCGCACCGGCCGGGCGATCGAGGAACTCGCCGGCCTGCAGCCTGACCATGCCCTGCTGCTGCTCGGCGATGGCCCCCCCCGCCAGGTGCGGGTGGGGGGCCTGCGGCCGGGGGATCGGCTGCGGCTGCTGCCGGGCGATCGGGTGCCGGTGGATGGGGTGGTGCGGGAGGGGGCTTCGGCCGTGGACATCTCCGCCTTGACCGGTGAACCTCTGCCGCTGCAGGCGGGCCCAGGTACCGATCTGGCGGCCGGCAGTCTCAATCTGGAAGCGCCGCTGGTGCTGGAGGTGCTGCGCAGCGGTGCCGACAGCGCCATCGCCCGCATCGTGCATCTGGTGGAGCAGGCCCAGGCTCGCAAGGCACCGATCCAGCGGCTGGCTGATCAGGTGGCGGGACGCTTCGCGCTCGTGGTGCTGGCCCTGGCCCTGGGCACCTTCCTGTTCTGGTGGCTCTGGGGCACCCGCCTCTGGCCCGGGGTGCTGGTGGATCCGGCGATGGCGGCGATGGCCCAGGGCGGGGGGCATGCCGGTCTGCATGGGGGCCATGGCGTCTTCGGCGCCAGGGCGAGCACACCGCTGGCCCTGGCGCTGCAGCTGGCGATCGCCGTGCTGGTGGTGGCCTGTCCCTGTGCCCTGGGGCTGGCCACCCCCACGGCGATCACGGTGGGATCGGGTCTGGCCGCCCGCTCGGGCCTGTTGTTCCGTGGCGGCGACGCGATCGAGATGGCCGCCCGCCTGCAGGTGGTGCTGTTCGACAAGACCGGCACCCTCACCCTGGGTCGCCCGCTGGTGACGGCGATTGAGCCCTTGGCCGCAGACGATGACCCTGCGGGCCTTCAGTCGCAGGATCGTCTGGTGCAGCTGGCCGCCAGCCTCGAGCAGCAGAGCCGCCATCCCCTCGCCCATGCCCTGTTGCAGGAAGCGCAGCGGCGTCAGCTGCCGCTGCTTCCCCTGGGTGCTTGCCGCACGGTGGTGGGTGAAGGCCTGCAGGGCTGGCAGGAGTCTGCGGCTGCCGAGGGTCCGCCCAGCCTGTTGGTGGGCCGGCTCGCCTGGCTGGCCGCTTGCCAGGTGCCGGTCAGCGATCGGGCCCGCCGCCGCCAGGAGGCCCTCGAAGCCAGTGGTGCCACCGTGCTGGCGGTAGCGGAAGCCGGCCAACTGCGGGGCCTGGTGGCGGTGCAGGATCGTCCCCGTCAGGATGCCGCTGCCACCCTTGAGGCGCTGCGCTGCCGCGGACTGCGTCTGGGTCTGCTCAGTGGCGATCGCGAGGCCAGTGTGCGCCGGCTGGGCGGGATCCTGGGGCTGGCCGATGAGGAGCTGGCCTGGGAGCTCAGGCCCGAGCAGAAGCTGGAGCGGATCCTGGCCCAGAAGCGCTCAGGGGGTGCGGTGGCGATGGTGGGGGATGGCATCAACGACGCCCCAGCCCTGGCGGCGGCTGATCTGGGCGTGGCCGTGGGCACGGGCACCCAGATCGCCCAGGAGAGCGCCTCCCTGGTGGTGATGGGCGATCGCCTCCAGGGGCTCGATGAGGCCCTCGAGATTGCCGCTCGCACCATGGCCAAGGTTCGCCAGAACCTGTTCTGGGCCTTTGGTTACAACCTGATTGTGCTGCCGATTGCCGCTGGGGCGCTGCTGCCGCGCTTCAACCTGCTGCTCACGCCGCCGCTGGCGGCGTTGTTGATGGCCCTGAGTTCAATCACCGTGGTGCTCAATGCCCTGTTGCTGCAGGTCGGCCGTCGCCGTCACCGGAGTCCGTCGGTTTGAGCGCCGCTGATTCTGCTTCCCGTCCCGCCTCCAGTCCCCTGCCGCGGGGGCGCTTCCTGGTGCTCGAGGGCATCGATGGTTGCGGCAAAACCACCCAGCTCGAGGCCCTGCGCCAGTGGTTGCCCGCCAGCGGCCTGCTGCCAGCTGGGGCGCGATTGCTGGTGAGCCGGGAGCCGGGCGGCACGGCCCTGGGTCAGGCCCTGCGAGGTCTCCTGCTGCATCCGCCCGAAGCCGCGGCCCCCTGCCCGACGGCGGAGCTGCTGCTCTATGCCGCCGACCGGGCCCAGCACGTGGAGGCCACGATTCAGCCTGCCCTGGCCGCTGGCGACTGGGTGCTCTGCGATCGCTTCGCCGGTTCCACGGTCGCCTATCAGGGCTATGGCCGCGGGCTGTCGCTGGCCTTGATCGCGCAGCTGGAGGCGATCGCCACCGCTGGCCTGCGGGCCGATCTCACCCTCTGGCTCGATCTGCCGCTGGCGCTGTCCCTGCAGCGCCGCCACGGCCGGCCTGCCGACCGGATCGAGGCCAGTGGTGAGGCCTTTCTGGCCAGGGTCGCCGCCGGTTTCGGCCAGTTGGCGGCGCAGCGGGGCTGGTCAAGGCTGGAGGCCAGCGCTCCGGCGCCCGAGGTCACGATCGCGTGCCGCCGTCTGATGGAGGCCGCGTTCGGCCGCGGCGATCAGCGCGCTGCGGCGCCCTCCCCGGCGCCTTCAGTGGCACCTGCAGTGGCACCTGCAGTGGCGCTTGAGGCTGAGGCCCCGGGCCTGCCGGGCGCAGGGGCCTGAATGGCTGAGCTGTTCGCCGATCTGCTGGGTCAGCCCCGGGCGGTGGCGTTGCTGGAGGCCGCCCTCGAGCGCCGCCGGATCGCGCCGGCCTATCTGTTCGCGGGTGCCGATGGTGTCGGCCGGCGGCTGGCGGCGCTGCGCTTCCTGGAGGGGGTGGTGGCCGGGCCGGAGTCCTGGCGCTCGGGGCTGCCGATCCTGCGTCGCCGCCTGGCCCAGGGCAACCATCCGGATCTGCTCTGGGTGGAGCCCACCTATCAGCATCAGGGCCGGCTGGTGAAGGCCTCCGAGGCCCTGGCCGAGGGGGTGAATCGCCGTAGTGCCCCCCAGATCCGCCTCGAGCAGATCCGCGAATTGACCCGTTTTCTGGCCCGCCATCCGGTGGAGGCCCCTGGGGGCCTGGTGGTGCTGGAGGGGGCCGAGGCGATGGCCGAGGGGGCCGCCAATGCGCTGCTCAAGACCCTCGAAGAGCCTGGAACGGGCATGTTGATCCTGATCTGTGCAGCACCAGACCAGTTGCTCAGCACGATCCGTTCCCGCTGCCAGCAGATTCCGTTCGTGCGCCTGTCCAGTCAGCTGGTGGGCCAGGTGCTGGCGGGCTTGCCGGCGGTGGCTCCCCCCGTCGCCGTTGCCGAGACAGCCCTGCTGAACAAAACTGCACCGAAGAAAGCCGCTGGCAAGAAGGCGGTTGGTCAGCCAGAGGCCACCGCAGCAGTCAGCGAACGGGCTGCTGCCGAAACCATGCCTGCCGAGCCAACGCCGGCGATGGCCCCAGTCAGAAGCGATCCTCCCGAACTGCTGGAGCTGGCGGCGGGTTCTCCCGGAGCCTTGCTGGAGCATCGCCGGCACTGGCGGGAGCTGCCTGAGGGCCTGGCCGAGCGGCTGCTGGTCCTGGATCGTGATCCGCTCACCGCCCTGGGGTTGGCGAGGGATCTCAGTGAGGCCCTCGATGGCGAGCAACAACTCTGGCTGCTGGCCTGGTGGCAACTGGTCCTGTGGCGGCGGCAGGGGCCCGGGGTGGATCTGCAGCGGCTGGAGCGTCTGCGGTCCCAGCTGCGCGCTTATGTGCAGCCCCGCCTGGCCTGGGAGGTGGCGCTGCTGGAGATGGCCGGGATCGGGGCCTGAAGCAAGTTCAGGCGGCCTCGCTGCCGTTGCCCGAGAGGGCGGCGGCAGCCGTTTTCTGTCGGGCCGCGCGGGCCTCGCTCATCATGGGCTCCAGAGTGGCCAGCTGGTCGCCGGTGGGCAGCTCCAGGCAGTAGCCGGCGCCGTAGACGGTTTTGATGAAGCGCGGTTTGCGGGGATCGGGTTCGAGCTTGGTGCGCAGATGGCGCACGTGGACACGGATCGTTTCGATGTCGTCGTCGGGTTCGTAACCCCAAACTTCCTTGAGGATCAGCGACGGGGCCACGGTCTGGCCATGGCGTTGCAGCAGGCAGTGGAGCAGCTCGAACTCCAGATGGGTGAGCCGAACCGGTTGGTCGAACCAGATGGCTTCAAAACGTTCCGGCACCAGGGTGAGGCTGCCGTAGCTGAGGATTTCGTTGTGCTTGCTGGAGAGGGGCGCCCGCTCTGAACGCCGCAGCAGGGCTTTCACCCGCACCATCAGCTCCTCGAGATCAAAGGGCTTGGCCAGGTAGTCGTCGGCGCCGGAGTTGAAGCCGCTCACTTTGTCCTTGGTGCTGCCCAGGGCCGTGAGCATCAGGATTGGGATCTTGGCGGTGCGCTCGTCGCGGCGCAGCCGCTGACACAGGGTGAGGCCATCCACCTTGGGCAGCATCAGATCCAGCAGGATCAGGTCGGGCCCGTATTGCAGGGCCAGGGCCTGGCCCTTGATGCCGTCATCGGCTCGCTGCACGTCGAAGCCGCCGTGCTCGAGGTGACCAGCCACCAGCTCGCGCATGTCGCCGTCGTCTTCGATCAGCAGGATGCAGGGCTTCATGGCGGTCGGCGGGTACGCAGGGAGCGCTCGGATGGGGCTCCCCGCCGCGGTACTCCCTACCGCGACTACGGAACAGGGAGCCATTCTTAATGTTTCTGCCCCCCCATCGCTTCCTGTGCGGCGGCTTCGCGCCTGGCTGGCAGCCCGCCAGGCGCCGCTGCTCAGGCGGGACAGGGCGATCAGAGGCCTTGCCAAGACTGAAAAAAGCAGAGACCTGACGCGGGCGGCGCCGCGGAAATCTTCAGGTTTTTTTCGCCGGAATTTGTTGCATTAGCTGGCCGCTGGGCTCGGGCTCGCGCCGCTGGGGGCATGGACGGATCGAAACCCTGGTCCCAGGTTGCGATTGTCCTGCGTTGATCAAGCCCAGCCGGCCTGAACCGAACGCAGCCCCAGGCAGGCTGGACAGGCCTGGGAGCCTGCATGGATGGATGAAACTCCCCGGGCGGGATTCGAACCTGCGACCAATCGGTTAACAGCCGACCGCTCTACCACTGAGCTACCGAGGAATGAACCGGCCTTGACCGGATCGCTTGAGACCCTACCTTTTCGCCCGTCCACCGGGCAAGGGGGTGAGGCTGACGCGTAAAGCAGCGCCGCTCTGCCAGGGCCCGATCCGACCGGCGTCCATGCGGGCGGCGCCGTCGCAATGGTCGAGTTCCTCGAGGCGATGGGTGATCCACAGGGCCGTCAGCGGGGCCTTGGCACGGCTGCAGAGTCTGCGGATCAACATGATCACCTCCCGCTGGCTGGTGGGATCCAGCAGAGCGGTGGGTTCATCCAGCAGCAGCAACTGGGCCTCGGTGGCCAGGGCACCGGCGATCGCCAGCCTTTGCTTCTGGCCGCCGCTGAGGGTATGGATCGGCCGCCCGCCCAGGCCGGCTAGCCCCACCTGCTCCAGGGCCAGCTCCACCCGCGCCTGGCGCTGCGCGGCGGAGAGCTGCTCCGGCAGACCCAGTTGCAGATCGCTGGCACAGCTGGGCAGCAGCAGCTGATGGTCAGGGTTCTGGAACACCAAGGCCGGCTTGAGCACGGTGTGGATCGTTCCGCTGGAGGGTTGCAGCAGGCCGGCGATCAGCCGCAGCAGGGTGCTCTTGCCGCTGCCATTGCTGCCCACCAACATCCACAGCCCCGGCCGCTCGATCCGTAGCCCACAGCTGCGCAGGGCGGTCTTGCCCCCGGGCCAGCAGAAGTCCAGGCTGTCCAGGATCAACGGCGGGGGCATGGTGCTGGCTGAGCCCCCTTGGGGCAGGGGTTGGGAGGCGATCAACCTTCGAGGCTGAAGCCGGGTCGTTTGCCGCCGCCGCCACCGGCCGACTTCTCGTAGGTCTGCACGGCGAGAATCTCACTGCTGAGCAGGCTCACCTGTTTGTTCTCGTCCTTTTCGCAGCTGAGGTCGAGCAGCTTGGGATGGCCGCTCTCCATGGCCTGGCGCACCTCTCCATAAAGCGCCCGGGCCGCCTCGAGCTCCTTGCGCTCCACGGCGATGGGCATGGGGCTGAGCCGGAGGGAGAGCTCGACGACGTACATGGTTGGGAAAGTGGTGACGCGGTCGCCGTCGGGAGACGGCGGTGAGACCTCCACTCTGGCGAATCACCGGCTGACGCGGGCAGGTCGTAGGCACATTTACTCATTCCGTCGATCTGGGGCGAGGGGGCTGCGCACGAGCGCCCCGGGACCCGTACAGTGGCTGTGTAACGCATCGTTAAGCACTCTCATGACGATCGCAGTTGGGCGCGCTCCTGCCGCTCGCGGATGGTTCGACATCCTCGACGACTGGCTCAAGCGCGACCGCTTCGTTTTTGTGGGCTGGTCCGGTCTGCTGCTCTTCCCCACCGCCTATCTGGCACTGGGTGGCTGGCTCACCGGAACC
>CAIZOZ010000534.1 GCA_903934745.1 uncultured cyanobacterium | reverse complement strand
CCTCAAAGGGCCAGGGAGGGCTGAACCAGCAGGTAGATCAGCCAGATGCTGCCGATCAGGGGAACCAGGCCGATAAAGATCCAGCCCCAGCCCTTGCCGATATCGCGCAGACGACGCACCAAAAGAGACAGGGAGGGAATGATGCTGGCCACAGCCCAGATCGTGTAGATCGAGCCGAAGAGATTGGCCACTTGGCTGAGAACCAGCAGCACCACCGAGATGATCGCATTGGCCAGCACGAACCACCAATAATCGCCGCGTTTGGAACGGCCGCTGTAGTCGAAGCAGCGGGTCCAGGCAGCGCTGAAGGCGTCGATCAAAGGGTTCATGGTGAACAGTGATGCCCGCCCACGATGCTGGCAAGCTTTCAAGCAGTCAATGGACAGCGGCCAAATCGGGTTGTTTGTTCGGGGGCCTGAGCCGTTCCGAGCGCCGCAGACCCAGCCATCACGGCGGCGCCACGGGGCTGACATCCGTCTCCTCCGTTCAGCCTCATTCCCGTTCGCGGCTCCAGTCGCTGATGATGGCCGCCAGCCGTTCGATCTGGCGCTGCCTGGCGGGATCATCCGCCCAGGCCCCCAGCAGCTGGCGACGTAGGCCGGCCGTGGCCGGCGTCAGGTGATCACCGGGAAGTTCCAGCAGTTCGCTGGCATCCTGGCGGCGGCGACCCAGGGCCTCCAGCAGCCTAGGGCTCTGGTCAAGGTCGTCGCGCCGGAAACGCACCAGCAGATTGCGCGGTTGCTGGTACTCCGCGGCCACCTGGCGCAGGGTTTCCTGCGGGGAAGGGCTGAACTCGCTGCGGAAGCCGAACTGCTGGCCCATTTCGGCCAGCAACGGCACCGAGCGCTCAGCCGAGAAGTTATTGAAACTGAGGGCTGCCAGGGCAGCGCAACCGCGGCCGCCGTCCGGGGCAAGCAGCTGCAGCTTGCAGCCCAGGCTGTGGCCCAGGCGCAGCACCCGCTGGCCAGGCTCGGGAGCCGCCTCGCCCTGCAGGCGATCGCGACGCAGGCTGCGCCAGGCCTCATTGGCCTGGCTCTGATGATCAAATCCCGGCACATAACTCCAGGCCCGCACACTCCAGCCCTGCAGGCTGAAGGCCTCGAGCAGGCGCCGGTAACTGAGCTGCGGTGTGGCGGCGAGGTAGCTGCCGCCGATGAACTCCAGCCGGTCGGCCCCACCAGGGCCAGCCTCACCGAGGCCAGCCTCATCGAGGCCAGCCTCATCGAGGCCAGCCCCATGGGGGCGAGCCCCACCGGGTGGTTCGAGACACCAGAGCGGCCCCCGCTGAGTCCAGGCCGCGGCGTCAGCCATTGGCGCCCGTCTCGGCGCGGAGCTGGTTGAGCACCGCCAGCGCCTCGCGGCGATGGGCCGGCCCATCCAGCAGGTTGTTGAACACATGGCGAATCACGCCGGAGCCGTCGATCACGTAGGTGACCCGACCCGGCAGCAGCCCGAGCACAGCGGGCACCCCGAAGGCCTTGCGCAGGGTGTTGCCCTTATCCACCAGCAGGGGAAAGGGCAGTTGGTGTTTGG
>CAIZOZ010000533.1 GCA_903934745.1 uncultured cyanobacterium | reverse complement strand
GCCGCCTCGATCAGCGGATAGATCAGGTCGGTTTCGTAGTTGTTGGGAACGGCCTGCAGGATCTGGGCCATCCGCTCCAGCCCCATGCCGGTGTCGATGTTGCGATTGGCCAGGGGCGTCAGCACACCGGCCGCATCGCGGTTGTACTGCATGAACACGAGGTTGTAGAACTCGATGAAACGGCTGTCGTCCTCAAGGTCGATGGTGTCGTCGCCGCATTCGGGCTTGAAGTCGTAGTAAATCTCCGAACAGGGGCCGCAAGGGCCGGTGGGGCCGGAGGCCCAGAAGTTGTCGGCCTCATCCATGCGCACGATGCGCTTCGGATTCACCCCACCCCATCGCGCCAGATGGCGGCCGCCTCGTCGTCCTCGCGGAACACACTCACCACCAGGTTCTGGGGATTGAGGCCGAACACCACGGTGCTCAGCTCCCAGGCCCACTGAATCGCCTCGCTCTTGAAGTAGTCGCCGAAGGAAAAATTACCGAGCATCTCGAAAAACGTGTGATGCCGCGCCGTGCGGCCGACGTTTTCGATGTCGTTGGTGCGGATGCACTTCTGACTGCTGGTGGCCCGCGGCGCCGGCCGCGGCGCCTGGCCCAGAAACACCGGCTTGAACGGCAGCATGCCAGCGATCGTCAGCAGCACCGTCGGGTCTTCCGGCACCAGGGAGGCACTGGCCACGCGCTGATGGCCACGCTGCTCGTAGAAGTCCAGGAAGGCCGCGCGGATCTCGGCGCCGGTACGGGGGCGGGACGGGGTGGCGGCGGCCATGGGAACAATGTGCTGCGCGTGCGCACCCATGATTACGCAGGGGCGGGTGGGGAGACCCACAACAACGCCAGGAACAGCATCAAAGCGATGAGGATCAACACGGAATTGCCCACTTGATGCCCAAGGAATGCAGCCCTTATGGTGCATTCATGGCGCCACTTAAAGCCATAAAAAACCTAACATTTGACTGTACTTGTGCTCATGTGAAATGGACTTCCGCCGGATTTCTCGAACAGATGATACTGGCAGGACTAGACGATTCCCGATCAAAACGGGCCTTGCCGCAGGCTTCTGTTTTGCGGCAATTGCGCTCTTTTCTTCGCCAGCAAATGCAGGCGTGACCCCTATCACAAACGGCTATCGAATCAATCTCAATAAGGTCATCAATGGCGCTTCACCGGCAGGCGTCGGTTCCTGGATGAAAGTAGAGCTTACCCAACAAACCCTCAATGGTCCTCTCTCCATCCTGCTCGACCCCAATGAGAACTCGATAGAAGGACTGACAGGCCTGACAGACGACGAGTTTATCACAAAAGTAGGTTTTAACCTCGCCGATGGAGTCATAAATCCATATGGCACACTTCCGATCAACGTAACCTGCGATGACTACGGTACCACCATCTGCTCCAACTATAATATTCAAGCTACGATCGATGGCTACGACATTGAAGGCAACGCAGTGGGCGACTTTGACTTAGGCTTCAATCTTACGGGTACAGGACAGAATGGTGGCAGCGGTCGACTCACCAAAGGCAAGACGGTTAAGTTCGTACTTACCGGCACCAACCTGACACCAGACGCACTCCTTGGAAGAATCGAAGTCCAAGGCGAATTTGTCAACATTGCCGCCAAGGTGCAAGGCATTTCGAATGGTGGCAGTGGAGTCGTCGCAGATCCACTGACCAACGGCACACCCGCCCCCGGCCCCCTGCCAGTCCTCGGCGCCGTCGCGGCCTTCCAGGCCAGCCGCCGCCTGCGCCGCCGGTTGAAGCCCACCGCAGCTGCCGCCCCCCGCTCTGCCTGATCCACACCGCCGCGCCGCCGCTGGGCAACGCCCCGGCGGCGCGGCATGATCGCCCCGCTGAGGACGATCCCACCCTTGTCCGCGCCCCAGGCTTCCGCCCAGCCCCGCGCCCAGTTGCGGCTCCGTTCCCTCAGCTGGGCGCTTCAGGCTGCCGTTGTCGCCGGGCTCGTGACTTTTGTACCCGTCGTACTGCCGGCCCTGCGGGCTGAGCCGGGACTTCAAGCCTTCACCCCTGCGCTGGCGGCCGGACTGGAGCTGGCCCTGCGGGCCGGTGGGTGCGGCTTTTTTTATGGCCTGCTGGCCTTTCACCTGCAGCGGGTCGACCCCGGTGATGGTCACCTGCAGGCGGGATTGGTCGGGGCCGTCTGCGCCATCCGCAGCCTGGCCTCGCCGTTGGCGCTGCAGGGGGGCCTGCCAACGGTGATGATGGAGATCCTGCGGACCTGGCCGCCCCTCTGGCTGCCCGTCATCGCATCCGCCTTGTGGCTGCAGGGAGCGCAGCGTTGTCTGCCCTCCCTGCGGCCATGACCGCGCGCTCCGGCCGTCTCCCCGTTCCATGAGTCTGCTGCACGCCACCTGGCTGTTTCCCCCCGCAGGAGCGGGAGGGCGCCTGCTGCTCTGGGCCGATACCTGGCGTGTATCCGAACCGACCACACCCGACCGCGGCGCCCCCGACCACCCCTTCAGCCTCGATGAGTCCGCCCTGGCCGACTGGCTCGAAGCCCACGATCTCTGGGCTGAAGCGCTGCGGCCCGCCAGTGCCGCCCTCACCCTGCCCAGTCGCACCCAGGCCGCCAAGGGTCGCCGCAAGAACGGCAGCGCCAGCTGGAGCGGCCTGCCGTTGCAGGCGGGGGAACCGATCCCCAAAGAGCCGCTGTGGTGGCCCTGGCGGGTGGAAGGCCTGGCCCTCGATCCCGCCGCCGCGGCCGAATGGCTCAGTCGCCTGCCCCTCTCCGGCGACCATCCCGAACTGGCCGATGACCTGCGCTGGTGGAGCCATCTGCAGCGCTGGGCGTTGAGCCTGATCGCCCGCGGTCGCTGGCTGCCCCAGGTGGAGGCGGGTGAAGCCCGCTGGCTGCCGTTACTGAACCGGGAGGGCGATCGCCGCCGGCTGGAAGAGCTGGCCAGCGGCCTGCCCCAGGTGGCCTGTTGCGCCATGCCCGCCGATCCCTACGGCGAAGCGGCCCTGGCCTGCCGCCGGCCCGGCAGCGGCAGGTTGCGGGTGGCGAGCCTGCTGGAGTCCCTGCTGGACGGCCAGTTGCGCTCGGGATTCAAGCCGGAGCGCGGCGAACTCGATCCGCTGCTGGAGGCCTGGCAGAAGGCCCTCGGCCCCGGCGACAGCAGGCTCGGCCTCGATGAAGAAGAGCAGGAACGGCTGGAAATCGCCACCCACCACTGGCGTGAAGCAGTGGCGGGCCGGGTGGCGCCGGCCCGGGCCTGCCTGGAGCTGTTCACCCCGCCGCCGGAAGCCGATCTCTGGGAGTTGCACTTCAGCCTCCAGGCCGAGGCCGATCCCAGCTTGAGGATGCCGGCCGGGGCGGTGTGGGGCCGGGGTGACACCCCCCTGCAGCTGGGCGAAGTGGAGGTGAAGCAACCGGGTGAACTGCTGCTCGAGGGCATGGGGCGGGCCTTGCAGGTGTTCGAGCCGATCACCCGCGGGCTGGATTCGGCCGCACCGGAAACCATGGAGCTGACGCCGGCGGAGGCCTTCGTGCTGGTGCGCACCGCCGCCAGCCAGTTGCGCGATGTGGGGGTGGGCGTGGTGCTGCCACCCAGCCTCAGCGGCGGCCTGGCCAGCCGGCTGGGCCTGTCGATCGAGGCCGAACTACCCAGCAGTTCCAAGGGCTTCAGCCTGGGTGAGAACCTCGATCGCAAATGCGAGCTGATGATCGGTGGCGTCACCCTCAGCCTCAAGGAGCTCGATCGGCTCGAAGCCAAGCGCAGCCCCCTGGTGCAGCACAAAGGCGCCTGGATCGAGCTGCGCCCCAACGATCTCAAGAACGCCAGACGCTTCTGCGCCGCCGATCCGCCCCTGAGCCTCGACGATGCCTTGCGCCTCACCGCCACCGACGGCGACACCCTGATGCGTCTGCCGGTGCATCGCTTCCTCGGCGGCCCGCGTCTGCAGGCGGTGCTGGAGCGATACCACCAGCAGAAGGCTCCCGATCCGCTGCCGGCGCCCGAGGGCTTCTGCGGCCAGCTGCGGCCCTATCAGGAACGGGGGCTGGGCTGGTTGTCCTTCCTCTATCGCTTCGACCAGGGGGCCTGCCTGGCCGATGACATGGGCCTGGGCAAGACAATCCAATTGCTGGCCTTTTTGCAGCATCTCAAGGTGGAAGAGGAACTCAAACGCCCCGTGCTGCTGGTGGCCCCCACCTCGGTGCTCACCAACTGGAAACGGGAGGCGGCCGCCTTCACCCCTGAATTGGTGGTGCGCGAGCACTACGGCCCCCGGCGTCCGTCCACCGAGGCGAAACTGAAGCAGGCGCTCGAAGGCGTCGATCTGGTGCTCACCAGCTACGGCCTGCTGCAGCGGGACAGTGAGCTGCTGGAGACGATCGACTGGCAGGGGATGGTGATCGATGAAGCCCAGGCGATCAAGAACCCCGCGGCCAAACAGAGTCAGGCCGCCCGCGACCTGGGACGACCCGGCAAGCAGGGCCGCTTCCGCATCGCCCTCACCGGCACGCCGGTGGAGAACCGCGTCAGCGAGCTCTGGGCCCTGATGGACTTCCTCAATCCGCGCGTGCTGGGGGAGGAGGCCTTCTTCCGCCAGCGCTATCGCCTGCCGATCGAGCGCTATGGCGACATGAGCTCGCTGCGCGATCTCAAGGCCCGGGTGGGCCCCTTCATCCTGCGCCGGCTCAAGACCGACAAATCGATCATTTCCGACCTGCCGGAGAAGGTGGAGTTGCGCGAGTGGGTGGGGCTCAGCAGCGAGCAGAAGAAGCTCTACAACCACACCGTGCAGGCCAGCCTCGATGCGATCGCCCGGGCGCCGCTGGGCCAGAAACACGGCCAGGTGCTGGCGCTGCTCACCAAGCTCAAGCAGATCTGCAACCATCCGGCCCTGGCCCTGAAGGAAAGCCAGGTGGATGGCAACTTCGCCGCCCGCAGCGCCAAGGTGCAGCGGCTCGAAGAAATCCTCGAGGAGGTGATCGAAGCCGGCGATCGGGCCCTGCTGTTCACCCAGTTCGCCGAATGGGGCCACCTGCTCAAGGCCCATTTGGAGCGCAAGTGGCGCCAGGAGGTGCCCTTCCTCTATGGCAGCAGCAGCAAGACCGAGCGCCAGGCGATGGTGGATCGCTTCCAGGACGATCCCCGCGGCCCGCAGCTGTTCTTGCTGTCACTCAAAGCCGGTGGCGTTGGCCTCAACCTCACCCGCGCCAGCCATGTGTTCCACCTCGATCGCTGGTGGAACCCGGCGGTGGAAAACCAGGCCACCGACCGCGCCTATCGCATCGGCCAGACCAACCGGGTGCTGGTGCACAAGTTCGTCACCAGCGGCTCGGTGGAGGAGCGCATCGATCGCATGATTCAGGAAAAATCAAAGCTGGCCGCCGACATCGTCGGCAGCGGCGAAGACTGGCTCGGGGGGCTGGAGATGGGCCAGCTGCGCGAGCTGGTGGCCCTCGATGAGGAGGCCTGAAGCCGATGCCTGCAGGCCCGCAGCGATGACTGGCGCTCTGAACCCACTGGCGGACCGCCGCCACCAGCTCCTGGCCCACAATGCCGGCATCTGGGAGGGCGTATTCGTCCGTCTCGATGCCACCGGACAGGAACAGGAGCGCTTCGCCAGCCACCTGCTGGTGGAAGACACGGACGGACGGATCGAGGCCAGCCTCACCAACCGCAACAGCGGTGACATGCGCCGTATGGCCTTCCGCGAGCCACCCGCCGAGATGCAGATC
>CAIZOZ010000532.1 GCA_903934745.1 uncultured cyanobacterium | reverse complement strand
CTTCTGCTTTGCCCCCACCGCCTACTGAGGCGATTCACCAGGGCAGGGCCACCGCCGGCGGCAGATCCAGGCTGCCAGCCGGCAGGGCGGCGACGGCCAGCTCCCAGCTCTGGCGGCGGCCGCCAAACCGCAGTTGCAACCAGGTGATCACGGCGGGATCCTGGGCCGCCACAGCCTCCTGATCAGCACTGGCCAGCGGCTCGGCCGCCAGCGACTTGGCCGGCAGCGACTTGGCCGGCAGCGGCTGGGTTGCCAGCTGCTGGGTTGCCAGCAATTCCGGGCTGAGGTAGAGGATGCCGCCATCGCCGCCGAGACGGCTGCGGCGCTCCCGGATCAACTCCCCCAACTGGCCATCGGCGCTGAGCTGGCCGCGGGGGGCAAGGAGCAGGTGCAGGTGCAGAACGGAACTGGCGGGAGCGGGAGCGGCAATGGAGGCGGTCATGGGAACGGGGAGACAGGGAGCCGCGCAACAAATCGCGACCACAGCACAGCATAACAACGCTGCTGTTATACCGTTGAACTTAGCGGCGCCGGCAGCCCCTCCCTCCCCTGTTGTCCTCTACGTCATGACCAACGCCACCGAAACCCTCTCTGTCCACGCCAGTGCACGCGATGCGGCACTGCGGCCGCGCCTCGGCCCCCGGGTGCGACGTCTCCATGCCCGCATCGGCGCCGCCCATCACCAGGCTGAAGGCATGGCCTTCTCCCGATCTCTGCTCGATGGCCAGGCCGAACCGCAGCAACTGGCCGGGCTGCTGCGGGCCCTGCAGCCCGGCTATGCCGTGCTCGAACAGGACGGCCCCGAACTGGGCGCCGCCCTTGGCGCCAGGGATCTGCCCTGGAGCGACCTCAGCCGCAAGGCGGCACTGCAGCAGGACATCGCCATGCTTGACGGCATCGCCGCCACCCCGGCCTCGCTCGCTGCAGCCGAGTGGGTGGCCCAGCTGCGCACCCTGGCCCAGCAAGCGCCGCATCGGCTGATGGCCCATGTCTATGTGCGCTACGGCGGCGATCTCTCCGGCGGCCAGCAGCTGGGCGACCAGGCCAACGCCATCCTGGCGCGCCATGGCCTGCCGAACCTGGGCTTCTGGGCCTTCGAGCGGCCGACGGCGGATCTGAAGGTGGAACTGCACGAAGCCTTCGAGCAGCTCGAACTCTCCGAAGCGGAAGAGGAAGAACTGCTGGAGGAGGCCGTGCTGGCCTTTCAAGCCACCCAGCGGCTGCTGGCCGAACTGGCCGCACCCGCCTGAACCGCCCAGCGGCGATCCCCTTGCCCAGCCAGCTGCCACGGCTCTTTCCCGAGGGCCATAGCCCCTGGCGATGGCCCCTGGCACCACCACCGCTCACCACCAACCGCTCACCGCTGACCGCCTCTGCCATGCCCTCGCTCACCAGCACCGCCACCGCGATCGCCAGCCAGGCGGCCCCCAGCAGCCAGCTGGACGCCCTCGCCACCAGACCGACGCTGAGCCCCCTGGAGCTGCTGCTCAAGTACGACCGTCCCGTACCCCGTTACACCAGCTATCCGACCGCCTCGGCCTTCAGCACCGCGGTGGGGGCCGGCGCCATGGCGACCCAGCTGGCGACGCCAGCCAGCGCCCCGCTGTCGCTCTATGTGCATGTGCCCTTCTGCCGCCATGCCTGCTGGTACTGCGGCTGCAATCGCATCACCACCCAGCT
>CAIZOZ010000531.1 GCA_903934745.1 uncultured cyanobacterium | reverse complement strand
CGATCTGGCGACAACCGATCAGGGCAGCCGCGAGGCCCTGGAAACGCTCGTTTCACCGCTGCCCAGCGGTGAGCTGCCCCAGCGGGCGGCCGCCCTGCTGCGCACGCTCCATGGGGTCTGCTACGGCGATGCCGAGGCTGTACGCCGCGATCTGAGCTGGCTGGAGGGCCAGGGCTTCTTCTCCGCCACCCCCGTGACAACAGGGATTCAGCCCCTGCCCCTGCTGGCTGGCACCTCTGAGGAGCAGGCCCCCCGCAGTGGCGGCGTCCATGGCGGCCAGCCGCCGATGGCTGATGCAGCGGTGTTTGTGCGGGTGATGACCCTGCTGCGCCATCTGCTGCAGACGCCCTTTGACCGGCCACCGGAAGGTCCAGGGGCACTGGCGATGCAGCGGCACCTGCTGGAGCGTCTCGCTGAGATCCCCGGCGGCCATGGCTCCGGTGAGCTGGCGACGCTGCGCAAGGACATCGAGAAGACCCTCACCCCTTATGGCTTTCGGCTGCACCACGACAACCCACGCCATGGCTACTGCCTTGGCACCGCCCTGCTCTCAGCGCCGCGGCTGGTGGAAATCCATGGGGTGGTGCAACACGCGGCCCAGCGGCTGGGTGATCCCACTGCGCAGGATCTGCTCGATGAGCTGGAGCAACGCCTGGCCTGGGGCGGCATCGAGGTGACGGCCGCGCCGCCGTTACGCACCTATCTCGATGGCGCCCATCCCGGTGCGGAAAGCCAGCAGCGGGGCAGCCTGGCTGAACCAAGGGAAGCGGAGCGGATCGAGACGGCGATCTTGGAGCACCGGCGCGTACGCCTGCTGCGCCAGAGCACCTTTGGCGGCGGCGACAACCGCGGCGAGGAGATCCGCGCCTGGCCCCTGCAGCTGGTCTTCTCCGCGGGGCTCTGGCACCTGGCCTGGGAGGACGACGCCATCGGCCGGCCCCATGGGTTGCTGCAGAGCGAACGGCTGGAGCAGCTGGTGTTCCTGCAGGCCGAACCGCGGGGTCGCCGCAACGAATCCGACCACAGCACCGCGCTCGCCAGGCTGCAGCGGCTGCTTCATCACTGCGGTGGCATCGAGCTGGGTGATGACCTCACAGCCCAAGAGGGTCTCTGCCAGCCCAGCAGCGAGCAGCGCCGCCGCCAGCTGCAGACCCTGCGCCTGTCCTGCAAGAGCGAGGCCTACGCCGCCATTCGCCAGGGACAGCTTCCCTTCTCCCTCGACCAGATCCGGCTGGAACGGCCGGCTAAGCAAGCGCAGCCCAGATCTGCGGCCCAGAGCACCACGGCCGAATGGGTGCATCCGGAGCTGGCCCAGGTGCTGACGCCCAACCCGAGCGGGGACAGCCATCCCCATCCGGTGGAGATCGATCTGCCACCCTGGATCCTGGCCCGCGGCGTCGCCCTGCGCCGCTGGCTCTTCTCCCACGGCAGTGCCCTACGCATCGAGGCACCGGAAGCGCTGCGGCAGGAGCAGCAGGGCCAGGCGCTGGAGATGCTGGCTT
>CAIZOZ010000530.1 GCA_903934745.1 uncultured cyanobacterium | reverse complement strand
CCCCACCCGGTAGCGGCGTGGGCCCTGGGCCGGCACCAGCAGCGGCAAGCAATCGCTGAAACCTTCCGGGGCCAGGGCGGGCAGCAACCGCTCCATCGCCTCAACCTGGGGCCCGAACAGGCGGGTGAGTCCGCTGCGACGGGCCAGGGCCTGCAGGGGTGTGCCGGCGTAGGCGCGCAGCGGGGTGAGCACGGCCCGCAGCCGCTGCGGATAGGGCAGCAGGGCAAACAGGGCGCGGCGGAAGGCCCGCTGGCCGGGGCTGCGCAGCTCCGGCGCGGTGAGCAGCGGCCGGGTGGCTTCGATCAGCTGGTCGTAGCGGACGCCGGAGGGGCAGGCGGTGACACAGGCGAAACAGCCCAGGCAGCTGTCGAAATGGCTGGCCACCGTGGCGTCCAGTTCCAGCTCGCCGGCGGCGATCGCCTTGAGGGCGTGAATGCGGCCGCGGGGGGAGTCCATCTCCGTGGCCAGCACCCGATAGCTGGCGCAGGTGGGAAGGCAGAAACCGCAGTGCACGCAGGGATCGAGGGCGCCCAGGGGGGGCTCTGCCGTGGCGAGCTCGGGATCGCCTGCGGGGCTCTGGGTCGCCGGGCTCATGGGGTGCTGCGTTCGCGGCCAGTCTGCCGTGGTTGGTCGCCAGGCGGGCGCGCCGGGCTGGCCAGGAACGGCTGGATCACTGGTCTGAGCTGGCGCACGCTGGCAGCCGTGGGGTGATCCGAGTCGAACAACACCTGGCGCATGGCCCCCAGCCGGCAGCCCAGGGGGCAGAAGATCGGCAGGGGATCGATCAGGGTGATCGATGGTGGCAATCGCCTGGCGAGCTGCTGATTGAGCTGGTGGGCGTAGCCGATCTGGTGCTGGAGGGCGTCGCTGCAGCGGTTGTTCCAGCGCTCCGGGCGGAACCACTCGGGCAGGCAGGTGTCGCGTTGCAGCAGTCGGGGGCCGGCGCCGAGCAGCAGCACCTTCACCCCTTGGGCCTGGGCGCGGGCGGCGAAGTCACGCAGCGCTGCGCTGTAGAGGTCGCGTTTGCCTGCGGGGCTGGTGAGCGGCTGACCATCCGGCCCGAGCAGATGGTCGCGGGTGTCGCCGATGCCGACGCCGAGGTGGGAGAGGTGATAGCCGGCGATCAGGACGGCGTCGCCACTCCGGCTGTGGGCCAGGATCCAGTCAGCCCAGGCCTGCTGGAAGGGGCCACAGGCCGGCTTGACGCTGCCATGTTCCGTGGCGGGAAAGGGGCAGCCGTTCATGCTGAGGTGGCCGATGCCATAGCCCAGGCCATGGAGATCGGACTCCAGAGGGATCAGGCTTGAGGCATGGCTGTCCCCGGCCACGAACAGGGTCGGCCGGCCGGCTCGGGCTGCGGCGTGGCAGTCCCGGGCGAGTTGGTCGATCGCGGTGCGGCGGCGTTGGTCATCGGCATCGAGATGGCAGCGCGGATTGCTGATGGCGCTGCCGGCCACGGTCTGCTTGGCCAGTTGCTCGCGCACGGTGGCGGTGCGTTCGCCGGCGTACAGCTGGCGCCCCCCGGCCCCCAGGGCCAGCCAGGCCAGCAGGCCGCTCAACACCCCTGTCACTACCACGCCCCGCAGCACGGTCTGGCCGTCGCTGCGGGCCCAGGGCCGCCGCCGCAGCGGCTGTTCCACCAACCGGTAGGAGGCTTCGGCTAACGCCAGCATCGCCAGCAGCTGCAGCGGCATCGTCCAGGCGTGCAGGCCGATCGTCCAGCGGCTGAGGCTGATCACGCTCCAGTGCCAGAGGTAGAGCGAATAGGAGATCAGGCCGAGATGGCGGATCCAGGCGGTGCGCAGCAGCCGTTGCACCGCACCGGGCCTGGCGGCAGCCGGGATCAGCAGGGCGGTGGCGGCCACCGCCAGGGGCGTGGTGAAGGCCATGGCCCGTAGGGGCGCCAGGGGCAGCAGCAGCAGGGCCGCCAGGGGCAGCCAGGCCGGCAAGCTGAAGCTCAGGGCAGGCGGCGGCTGGGGGTTGGCTGGGTTGACCACCCTCCGGGCCAGGGGCACCAGCAGCGCTCCCGCCGCCAGCTCCCACAGGCGGCCGGGGGTGAGCAGGTAGGCGCTGCCTGGATCGCGGCTGCCGAGCCACAGGAACCAGCCCAGCGACAGTCCGACCACCAGCAGCAGCACCAGGCGGAACCGCTGGGGTCGCCCTTGGCCGCTTCCCCGGCCCAGCCCCAGCCCCCAGGCGAGCAGCGGGTAGACCAGATAAAATTGCTCCTCCACCCCCAGGGACCAGGTCTGGGTGAAGGTGTTGAGGGCGGCGTCGGTGCCGAAGTAGTCGCTGGCCTGGTGGTGCAGCTCGAGGTTGGAGAGGCCGAACAGGGCCGCGGCGCCCGTGCGCAGCGAGGGGCCGGGATCGGGGATCACCAGGCAGCTGAGCAGGGCGGTCACGGCCACGCAGAGCACCAGGGCGGGGGCCAGCCGTTGCACCCGCCGCCGGTAGAAGCCCAGCAGGAAGGGCTGCAGCGGCTGGGCTCCGTGCCGCAGGATCGAGGCGGTGATCACGTAGCCCGAGATCACGAAAAAAATGTCGACACCCAGGAAGCCGCTGGGCAGAACGCCGCTGTCGATGCCGAGGTGATGGCCGATCACGAGCAGCACTGCCAGGGCCCGCAACCCGTCGAGTTCGGGCCGATAGCTGATCACGGCGGGCGGGATCGTCGCGGCCCCGGCAGCGTCTGCTTTCGGGGCAGCAGTCGTGCCCGGCTGGGTCATGGGGCGAAGGGGAAGCCAGCGCGAAAGGCGACCCTACCGAGCCCTGCCTCAATGGCTGCGGCGGCTTGGGTTGGGCCAGGCTGTTCGCTCCGCTCTGACCCTCAGCCGCCGAAGTGGCGCACCACCGCTTCAGCGAAACCGGAGCAGCTCACCGGTTCCACCCGCGGCTCCATCAGGCGGGCCAGGTCGTAGGTGACTTCCCCATGGGCGACGGCGGCGCTGAGCCCGGCGGTGATCAGATCCGCCGCCTCTTGCCAGCCCATGAATTCGAGCATCATCACGCCGGAGAGAATCACCGAGCCGGGATTGATGCGATCGAGGCCGGCGTGCTTGGGCGCGGTGCCGTGGGTGGCCTCGAAGATGGCGGCCTTGTCGCCGATATTGGCGCCGGGGGCCATGCCGAGGCCGCCCACCACGGCGGCGGCCGCATCGGAGATGTAGTCGCCGTTGAGGTTCAAGGTGGCGAGCACCGAGTAGTCGGCTGGGCGGGTCTGGATCTGCTGGAAGATGCTGTCGGCGATGCGGTCATCGACCAGCACCATCTGCTTCCACTGGCCGTTGCCGTGGCTGGTGCCGATCGCCTCCAGCACGCCCTGCACCTCCGCATCGACGGCGGCCTTCTTCTCGGGCGTGAGGCTGTCGTAGCCGGGTTCAATCAGGCGGGCATTGGCCTCGAGGCTCAGGCCCGGATTGTCCTCGAGGTTGCCGAGAATCCAGCTTTCCCGCTCGGTAACGCAGTCGGAGCGGAATTCGCTGGTGGCCAGCTCATAACCCCAGTCGCGGAAGGCGCCTTCGGTGAATTTCATGATGTTGCCCTTGTGCACCAGGGTGACATGGCGCTTGTCGCCCTCCAGCTTCAGAGCGTGCTGGATCGCCTTGCGGATGTGGCGCTGGCTGCCGTGCTTGCTCACCGGCTTGATGCCGATGCCGGAGCCTTCGGGAATGCGGCGCTTGCCGAGCTTGCCGTTGGCCGGAATCACCACGTCATTGAGGTGCTGAATCAGCTCCAGGCAGACCGGATCACTGGCCTCCCACTCGATGCCCATGTAGATGTCTTCGGTGTTTTCCCGATAGACGATCACGTCCAGATCCTGGGGGCGCTTGTGGGGGCTGGGGGTGCCCTCGTAATAGCGGCAGGGCCGCACGCAGCAGTAGAGATCGAAGATCTGGCGCAGGGCCACATTCAGAGAGCGGATGCCACCGCCGATCGGCGTCGTCAGCGGGCCCTTGATCGCCACCCCATAGGTTTCGATCGCCGTGAGGGTGTCCTGGGGCAGGTATTGGTAAGTGCCGTAGAGCTCGCAGGCCTCGTCGCCGGCATACACCTTGAACCACTCGATGCGGCGCTCGCCGCCGTAGGCCTTGGCCACCGCCGCATCCAGGACCCGCTGGGTGGCCGGCCAGATGTCCACCCCGGTGCCATCACCACGGATGAAGGGGATGATCGGGTCGCTCGGCACCACCGGCTGGCCGTTTTCAAAGCGGATGGCGGTGCCGCTGCTGGGCGCGGTGAGCTTCTCGTAGGTGGCCATGGCTCGCGGCAATGCTGCCGCGAGCCTATGCCTGGGTCCAGCCCCGGAAGGTTTGTGGTGATCGGCAGCGGGGCCGGTCGCTGTGCTGGGGCCCGAGCGACCGCTGCGGCTCACGCCCACGATCGTGGGCTTGCCCTTGTTGAGCCGTGTGCTGGTCGAGGAGTGGTAATAGACGAAGCTGCTGATGTCCTATCGGGATTGATGTTGTGGAGCCGCTGAGGCCGGGGCGGTAGCCGTTGTTTGCAACTGCCGATCGGGGCTGCGAACCCAGGCCAGGAGCTCCAGGATGGGGCGCATGAACGCCGCTGATCAGGCCCGATCCCTGGAACTGGCCCAGGCCATTGCCTCGGTGGCCAGCCTGTTTCGCGAGCATTTCCCTGACGCCCGTGCCAACCTCCAACCCTGGCGCGACGACCCCCTGACCCGGGCTTTCGGTGAGCAGGAAACGGTGGATCTGTCGTTCCATTTCCCAGGTTGGAGCCCTCGCACCCAGTGCCGCTCCGTGCTTGTTCAGTTGCGCCTGGCCGTGCCTCCCGGCCCAGGCACGTTCGCTGTGCCCCGTCGGCCACCCCTGCTGGGGGTCACCTTGAGGGGGCTCACCTACGAGCGGGAGCGCTGGTCGTTGGCGACCGTCGGGGATTGGCGCGCCAGTGGCTCCCATCCGCCCCTGCCGGCGGTGGAACAGTTGATGCGCCAGTTCTGCCGCCAGCTGTTCGAACTGTTTGAGGCCCCGAACGAGGATGGCGATGGCGGCAGGCCCCCCGGACAGTCCAGCCAGGCCGCCTGACGGCCCTTGCGCCATCGATCAGCCGCTGCCCAGCGCCTGGGGGCATCCAGGCCGGTGCGACCCAACCGCGACGATGCCCGCTGCAAGGGACGCCTGGCGTGGCTGGAGCCCCGCCCCGAGGTCAAGGTCGCCGGCATGGGCGCCGATGGGCTGGCCCGGAAGTGTGGCTGAGGAGAACAGCACTCACGTAACCCTTCGCAATCTTGTCGCCCTTGTTGCGAATCTCGCCTTTACGTTGGATCGTCTGCCCGTGCCACCTCGAGGACCGATGCCTGTCGCCCTGGCTTCCCAACTGCGTGAGGGAACGAAGAAGGCCCACACCATGGCCGAAAACACCGGCTTCGTGAGCTGCTTCCT
>CAIZOZ010000529.1 GCA_903934745.1 uncultured cyanobacterium | reverse complement strand
GCCTTGCGCAGGGCTTCGCCGTCCTGGAGGCGGGCGGCCTCATCGAGCTGGGCGAGGGCGGTCTTGAGCTTGTTGGCGCGGGCTTCGGCGTCGGCCTGGTCGGCGGGCAATAGCAGGCGGTTGATGTAGAGCATCTCGCGGCTCACTTCCTGCATCGGCCCGTGGATCAGGTTGCGGGTGAAGACCCAGTTGCGCTCATTGACCAGGGTGGCCAGTTCGGGCAGGCGATCACGGGCTGCCAGGAAGCCCTCCGCCTGGCGCTCGATCGCGGCGAGGTTCTCGGGGCTGATCGTGGCGGCGGCCTTGGCCTGGCTGTCGCAGGCCACCAGGGACACGCTCAACACCACGGCCAGCACGAGCATCAACAGCTGCTTCAGGCCCTGAAGCAGGCGGTTGGCAGGGGAGTGGATGCCCTTCGGACCGGATCCAGCGGCCCCCGCCAGGAGCTGCTCGCCGTTGAGCGGCTGGTGGACGGATGGGGCGTGGCGAACGGCCTCGGACATGCTCACGGCCATGGTGCAGGCGGGGTCGGTTCGGTTCGGCGACTGTACCGAGCGTCACGGGTTTCCAGGGCCGCTCTGTAGCCCCTCGCAACAGCCCCACGCCGCAGCCCACGCAACGGAGCATGCGTGAGCACATGGGCTCTGGCTCTGCTGACGCCACAATGCCTATGGCCTTGAGGTGTCATGCGTTCTCCAACCGCGATCCTGCAGCTGATCTGCCCCGATCGTCCTGGCCTGGTGAGTGAGCTGTCGGGCTGGGTGGCGGCCAATGGCGGCAACATCCGCCATGCCGATCACCACACCGATGCCGGTGCCGGCCTGTTTCTGAGCCGTATCGAGTGGGGCCTGGAGGGTTTCGGCCTGCCACGCGAGGCGATCGCGCCGGCCGTTGTGGCCCTGGGGGCCCGTCTGGGTGGAGAAGGGCAGGTGCATTTTTCCGATGTGTTGCCCCGGGTGGCGATCTTCGTGAGCCGCCAGAGCCATGGCCTGGTGGATCTGCTCTGGCGCACCCGTTCCGGTGAGCTGCCGATGCAGGTGCCGCTGGTGGTGTCCAACCACGCCGATCTTCTGCCAGACGCAGAGGCCAGCGGTGCCCGCTTCGTGCACACGCCGATCAGCGCCGCCACCCGGGCGGCCGTGGAGCAGCAGCAGCTGGCCCTGTTGGCCGAACACGACATCGAGCTGGTGGTGCTGGCCAAATACATGCAGGTGCTCAGTCCCGAGTTCCTGGCTGGCTTCGGCACCGTGATCAACATCCACCATTCGTTCCTGCCCGCCTTCCAGGGGGCCCAGCCCTATCACCGGGCCTGGGAGCGGGGGGTGAAGCTGATCGGCGCCACCGCCCACTTCGTGACCGAGGAACTCGATGGCGGGCCGATCATCGAGCAGGCCACCGTGCACGTGAGCCATCGCGATGAGGTGGAAGATCTGATCCGTAAAGGCCGGGACACCGAGCGTCTGGCGTTGTCTCGCGCCGTGCGGCTCTATCTGCGGCGGCAGGTGATGGTGTATCGCGGCCGTACGGCCGTCTTTGATTGAGCCAGAACGTGTTTCCTCTGATCGTTCCGTCCGCGCTTGATCAACGGCTGTGGGCCCAGCGGCCGGCCGAGGCGCATCCCTTTGGCTGGCGCTGTTTCCAGCTGGGGATCCTGCTGCTGGCCAGCAGTGCCTTCCTGGCGGCCATCCCGTTGCTGGTGGCCCTGATCCTGGGTAGCTGCGGTCGCCGTTCGCCCCTGGAGGATCGGCTCAACCAGCTGTTGCTGGTGGTGTCGCTGCTGATGCTGCTGGGCTGCACCCAGGCCAGCAGTGGCTGGCTGGCCTGGGTGGGCCTAGGCAATTGGTTGCCGTTTTTCTGGGCCTTCTGGGGCTTTCAGCCCTACCTGGCCAGCCCGCAAGCGCGGCGACGCGTGGCTCTGCTGCTGCTTTCGGGCACGGTGCCGGTGATCGTCACCGGGCTGGGTCAGTTGTGGTGGGGTTGGAGCGGGCCCTTCCAGCAGCTGGGCGGGCTGATCATCTGGCATCTTCATGCCGGCGGCAACCCGCCCGGCCGGCTGGCTGGACTGTT
>CAIZOZ010000528.1 GCA_903934745.1 uncultured cyanobacterium | reverse complement strand
ATCGGTGAAGCTCCTGGCGCCGAGGAGGATGCCCAGGGTCAACCCTTTGTGGGCCGGGCCGGGCGGCTGTTGGAACAACTGCTGGCTGAGGCGGGTCTCGACAGCCGCCGCGATCTCTACATCGCCAACGTGATCAAGTGCCGCCCACCCGGCAATCGCAAACCCAGCCGCACCGAACTCGCCGCCTGTCGGCCCTGGCTAGACCAGCAGCTCGCGCTGATGCAGCCCGAGCTGCTCGTGCTGCTGGGCGCCACGGCCCTGGAGGCTCTGCTAGGGATCAAGGGGGGCATCACCCAATTGCGGGGCCAGTGGCTGCAGCTGGATGGTTCAGCGTTGCCTGTGGATCAGCTGCAGAAGGAAGCGAGTCACAACAACCACTCCCCAGGCCGATTGCCGAGCATCATGCTGATGCCGCTGCTGCATCCCTCCTATCTGTTGCGCTACCCCTCGGAGGCCGATGGATCGCCGCGCTGGCACACCCGGGATGATCTGCGGACGGTGCGCCAGCACCTGGATCGGCTGACCCTCGCGACCACCTGATCGAGCACCGCTGCGGCCACAATCTTCAGACAGGCCCAATAACACCATCAGTTCGACTTTGGCTTATTCATGCCCAGCTCCTGCCTGGGCGCGATCGGCTGGTGGTACGGGGCTGGAGGCGCAGGAAGCTGTTGAAGGCAATCTGCTGAGATCAGGGATGTCTCGCTGAGGGGCCTGGGCGGATCCAAGTTCGTAGCTGGGATCAGAAGCAGGAGTGGCCGTGAGGTCTTCGGCCATGGCCGGGCATGAGTGAGTCATTGGCGCAGTCAAACCACTTCTCGGAATCAGGAGGTCTGTCAGGAGTGCTTTGCTTCACAAGCTGGTTTTTCCAGAACTGAAGGCAAAGTCAACCCAGGCCGACAGGGAGGTGAGAGTCTTTGATTCAGCCTCGATGACACAGCAGCCTTGGCTCGAAGTCGTGATCGGTCGAAGGACTCATGGAAACCTGCTCTCTCCTAGGGTTTTTAGAATTTATTATGGTATCAAATGCAACCTTAAAAATGATTTTTCAATTCCTGCAGTCGGCCCTCTTGCCCCTTCTTGTTTCATTGATTACCGCCTATTTTACAAGTCGATTTGTGGCGCGGGCCGAAACCCGTAAGCAACTCGTGATTGAGCGACTCGGACCACTCCTGGACGAACTTAGCCAGTGGGTCAATCGACTTCGTAAGGCAATACCACCACCGATCGCGGCTCAGCAGGGACGTGACATCAGCAGCAACGTCAAGGTTTTGAATGACTACAATGACTGGCTATCAGTCAATATAGGAAAGATGGCTGCACTCAGCGATGAAGTGAGGTTGCCTGCCTTTGCGGTTCGCGACACTGCCAATGACTACCTTCGACCGATCGAACGTACGGCTGATCAACTCAATCAACTTTACGATGAATTGATCGAAGAAAAGCTCAGCGCTTTAGCTCGAGCTGTTGTTCACATCCATCAACGAGTGCTGCGTGGATAGCCACAGAAAAGCCGTAACATTCTACATGCGAACCATCGCCCTCCATGTCGGAGATGGGCGAGTGTGAGCGAAGGCGGCAACGTGGGTAGCGCCCTGCTGATGACGGTCATGGGACGTTTTTGCTGCTGGCCGGACCAACCATGGAAAACTGAAATTGTGCTGCCCTGGGCTCAGTCCAACCGTGCTGTGGCATTCACACACCGGCAGGACGCTGGATTCCTTGTGTAGCTGCTCAACAGACTCCATGGATGCGGGTCACCAGCTGGTTTGCACTTAGCCCCACACCGAGGACTGGTGCTTGGCAAGCGATACTGGCCGTTTGTTGATGTGATAACTTTAGTGATGTGAACGTTGACGCGCTTCCCGTGATCGATCCATGTGAAAGCTTAGGCTCTTGGCAGCAATATCATTCTAGGCTATACCGCAAAGCTCCTCTCCTGATAAGTTTATTTGCGCACTGATTTCAGATGTAATTATATATCGCTGAAAGCAAGTAATGGCGATAGTAGGTTCAAGAAAGTGATATCGTCGGGTTTATCTGCCGCGTAGGGCATTGTGAAGCTTTATGCTCGCGATTT
>CAIZOZ010000527.1 GCA_903934745.1 uncultured cyanobacterium | reverse complement strand
AATAGCTATTGGCGCTCCTGGCTCATCGACACCCTCAAGCGGTTACGCGCCCAGCTGGGGGGAGACTGATGGACACGCCGACAACGTCATCCCGCCACCGGGTCTGGGTGACGACAGCAGAAGCCTGCACAGCGCTGGGCATGAGCCGCGAAACCCTCCGCCAGCTGCGGCTGAGGGGGGTGCTGCAACCCGGCAAGCACTACCGGCGCTGGGGCTGTACCCAGGGCCGGGGGCCGCTGCAGTGGCATCTGGAGAACGTGGAGGCCACCATCACAGGGTGGAGCCGGCGGCATCTGCAGCCCTGAACACCACAAACCGGACGTAGAGTCATGTCTCTACGGGTGGCCGGGAACGGCCCAAGGCGTTCCTTGACACAGTCCAAGCCTCAAGGTCGTTCAGCTGACGCCAGCCAGCACTTCCCTCAGGCGATCCGCCGCTGGGGGAACAGCCTGGCGGTCAGGCTTCCGGCCGATTGCCTGCGTCAGGCGGGGCTGCAGGAAGGGGATGAGATCGACATCGTCGTTGGCCCTGACGGCCGCCTGAGCCTGGAGCCTCTGCGCAGGTTGGATCGCTCGGCCCTGGCCACTGATCTGCGCCAGCTGCAGGCCACCATGCCACTCACCCCTGCGGTGATCGAGGACTGCCGCGCCGGTGAGCGCTGGTGACGCTGGCCAATCCATGATTTATCTCGACACCAGCGTGGTGGTTGCGCTGCTGACACCAGAGGAACGGAGCCCCCTCGCACTCGACTGGTTTGGGCAGTGCCGTGACTCCTTGATCAGCAGCGATTGGCTGATCACCGAGACCCACAGCGCCCTGGGCCTCAAGCAGCGCCACCATGGCCTCAGCCCCCAGGCTCGTCAGGCAGCCGGAGAACAGTTCGAGCGGCTCCTGCAGGGCGGTGTGGAGCTGCGCCCCCTCGATCGTGGCCGCTTCCGGCAGGCTGCTGAGCTGCTGCAGGATCCAGCCCTCGGCCTGCGGGCCGGTGATGCCCTGCATTTGGCGGTGGCGCTCCACAGTCGTTGCACCCAGCTGGCCAGCTTCGATGGGCGGATGCAGCAAGCCGCCACCGCCCTGGGCCTGAGTCCGGCACTGGCCTAGAACACCAATTCATGGCCGGAGCTTGACTTCACCGTCGAATCCCAATGTGCCCAGGCTCAGCAGCTGGGCATGGGCTACTGAGATGAAATCAGGGCATACCCCATCGCCCGATATCCACGCAGTCGCCGCTCCCACATTCGCTGCAGCACTGGATGGCCGAGATCAAGCCAATCGATGATCCGCGCGCTGGTCTTACCGCTCTGCTGACGGTGCAGGCGGCCCGCGTATTGCTGCACAGTTCCCTTCCACGACACGGGCATCGCCAGCAGCAGCGTGTCGAGTGGTGGATGGTCGAACCCTTCACCCACCAGTCGCCCGGTGGCCAGCACGATGCGGGCCGACTCCGGCGGCAGGGCCTCCAGCGCGGTCAGGGTGGCGCTGCGCTGCCGTGCGCTCAGGCGGCCATGCAGCAGGAACAGGTTCGCTACCTGCCCAGCTAGAGCAGCAGCGATCGCCGTGATGTGGTCGGTGCGCTCACTCAGCAGCAGCAGTTTTCGGCCTTCTTGCCAGGCCTTCAGCGCCTCGGCCACGATCCGATCCGTGCGCTGTTGATCTTCCGCCAGCCTGCGCATCAGCGCCTGAATCGGTAGATCGGGAGGCAGACCGCTGAGCTCATGGGTGCGACTCACCAGTT
>CAIZOZ010000526.1 GCA_903934745.1 uncultured cyanobacterium | reverse complement strand
GGCGCACGCTGCGCCACCCGGGAGTCTGAGCGGCCTTTTCCCAGCAGAGCCCACCCAGCAGAGCCCACCCAGCTGGGTGGGCTCTGCTGGCGTTCCAGTTCCTAGCTGAGCTGTCGCTATGCAACAGGCGCGACCCTATCGATCACCAAGCCAGGCTTTGGATCTCACGCTTCGGGTGAACGCGGTTCTGAGTTGTTCCGTTCTGCTGCGAAAGGCCAGGTGGCTCGTTTGCTGGCCGCTCGGCCAGGCCCGTCAGGCGACCTGAACCCCTTTCCAGAACGCCACCCGCCCCTTGATTTGCTCGGCCGCCTGTTTGGGCTCTGGGTAGAACCAGGCCGCATTGGCATTCACCTCGCCACCAGCCAGCACGTCGTAATAGTGGGCCTCTCCCTTCCAGCCGCAGACCGTGCGGTGATCTGAGGCCCGGAACAAGCTGGGGTCGAGGGCTGAGGCGGGGAAATAGGCATTGCCCTCCACCGTGACGATGTCGTCGCTGCTCGCCAGCACCTGGCCATTCCACCGAGCCTGCATCGTCCTGGGTGTTCAAGGAAACCCCATCCTGACGCGTGAGCGCCTCGATCGACGTGCGGCCGAGCCCGATCCGGTTTGCCTGAGCTGGTTCGCCCTTGGGCGTTCGTCCCCGGACGTTCGTCCCCGGGCCTGCTCACCAGGGGACGCGGTCGTAGATCCGCAGGGTGGCCGTACCGACGGGGCTGGCCACCGGCTGGGGGCCAGCCGGCCAGGCGGTGACTTGAAACAGATAGGTGTCGGCTGTGACTGGGTTGGTCCAGGGCTTGAGCATCACCGTCACGGTGCTGCCAGGCGCCACCGGATCGGGGAAGTCGACGGTGATCAGTCGCTCCCGCTGCGCAAACGTGGCCCGTACCGGCACCGGAGCGCCTTCCCGGCGCGGACGCCCCAGGAAGGCGCGGCTGCGCTCAGGCGCAAACGGAAACTGCCAGTCGGCGCCGCGGCTCTGCTGGATGGTGAGGCGCTGCAGCGAGGCCCCAGCCTGGGGATCGAGGCTGATGGTGAAGTAATACTCCGCCGAAGGATCGCCGGTGTGGTCGTAGTAGGTGATCAGCTCGGCCTTCCACGGAGCCTTGACGAAGTAGGTGGAGCCGCGCAGCTCCAGCGCCCGAGCCGGTGCCACGCCAGCCGCCGGTGTCACGGTCAGCGTGCCTGTCAGCAGGGCGGCCACCAGGGGCCAGGTCCAGGCTGATCGGTTCATGGCCATCCCAGCGCGATCGTCCGGAGATTAGGCCCGGTGTTGGACACCAAGCCGGTTCTGGAATCCAGGCCCGGGGGCGGACGTTCCGATCGACGTTTCAGCCAGGTTGCTGGCTCAGGAAGGGCAGCGGATCCTGATCGCGCCGATGCTGGCGCGGGAGTTCCGGGCCCTGGAGCGCAGCAGCGGTCGGATCCAGGCAGGCGGTCTGCTCCAGGGCCCCGCGCAGGCGGCGGGCCGCATGCAGGGGCATGTCGCGGGGCACACAGATGCGATCGCGCAGATAGCGCAGCGCCGGGGCCGACCCCGCTGGTGGCGGGCAGGGCCGCTCGCTGATCAGGGCGGTGAGGGCGCAGCGCAACGGTCGATCAAAGTCCTGAGCCAGGGGATTGCGCTGCAGCAGCGCCGGCCGATGTTTCAGCACCCTGGCCAGGGCCATTGCTGCCGCCTGCTGCGGTTCCGTCTGGCTGGTTTCAGGATCTGGCTGGTTGCCGTCGACGATCGGCCAGGGGCCCTGGTCGATGCGGTGGCTCAGGTGCCGTTGCTCGGCGCTGCCATTGGCATGGCAGCCCCCCATCTGGGGTGGCAGATCGTGGGCATGGGTGTGGAAATCGCTCTGGGTGCCCAGGTAGGTCGGCCTCTGTTCCAGGGCCCTGAACCAACGGTCGATGGCCGGATGGCTTTGGCGCAGCAGATAGCCCTTGTCGTAGGCCAGGCTGGCGTTCATCCGCTCCACATAAGGCACGAACACCAGATCGGCGGTGCTCAGTTCCCCCAGCAGGAAGGGGCCGGCGCCGGTCTCGATCGCCTCGCCCATCGCCGCGGCGTAGCGATCGAAGGTCTCCCTGGCGCGCCGCTCTGCGGCTTCGCCCAGGCCAGGCACGCACAACCACTGGCACCAGGCCCGGAACAGCAGCCGCTCCAATTGCCGCAGCTGCCACACCCTGGGCTCCTGCATCCCGGGGCCGAGGCTGCCGAAGGCCCGTTCCAGCGCTTCCAGGATGCGATCGCTTTCTGTGATCAGGCGACCGTCCAGCTCCAGCGCCGGCAACATGCCGGAGGGCACCAGCTGGGTGAACCAGCGTTCCTTCTGCCCGTAGCAGAACATCGTCACCTTGCGGATCCGATAGGGAATGCGGCGCTCCTCAAGCCACAGCCACACCTTCTGGCAATAGGGACACCAGGCGTGGTGATCGCGATACAAGGTGACGCGGACCTGCTCCTCGGCATGGCCGAACAGGCGCAGGTTGGCCCTGGCATGGGTGGGGCCATGGACCAGGTCGGGTTCAGGGGCCGCCAGGTTGGCCAGGGCCTCCCAACTCAGGGGGTCAGGGGGCTCACAGCTCTCCAAGGCACAGCGGATCGTCGATCACTGGCGATCCTGGCGCAGCCGAGCCAGGCCTGGCTCGATCGCCCAGGGGGCGCTACGGCCAGCACACGTTGTCCGCCCTGGCTGAGCCATCCACCAGGGTCGTCACCATGACGGATGACACCGTTGTCTGATCCCGAACGATGCGCTGAGATCCGCCAGCGGATCAGCCCACCAAATCGAGACGGTGGGGCTGAAATAGCTGTTCCACAGGGTGGAACAGTCAAGGGTGGAACAGTTAGACGTTTCGCTGGTTTCGACTGCGGTTGGACGCTGGTTCAAGGACAGCTCTGGCAAACGCCAGCGCCTAACGGTGAAGCCGGATCAAACAGCCGTGAACCTCCTGCGGCGATACCTCTTGCTGCGTTCCGTCCTGCCTGGATCACCCCTGGCGGGAAAGCCATCGGCCTGCTCCTATCCCATGCTGAGCAACGGCACTCTTGGCAAGTCTGCTGTTTTTAGCGACTGCGGCAAGGCTGGCTGGCCACCCAATGACGTCAGGATTGGGGAGTGAAGGGCCAAACTGTTTCGTTTGTTACAGAGGTAGTCGCCCTCCTGGGCGCACCGTACCTGGGTGAACTCTTGAGAGGCCCTCCCCCCTCATGCCACCGATCTTCCTGTCCGGCGGACCCCCGTCTGTCGAGACAATGTTTGACCGCTTCCGCCTCAAAGTGCTGGCGGGCGTCCAAGACGCCCAACTGCGCCGTTATGCCTTGGTGCTGCTGGCCGCTGGTGCCGGTTTGCTGCCGCTGATGGCCGGCTCCGCCCATGCGGCTTTGCAGAAGGTGCCTACCGATGGCGCCGATACCCTGCTGTTGCTGATGGGCGCAGCCATGGTGCTGCTGATGACCCCGGGTCTGGCGTTCTTCTACGGCGGTTTCACCCGCGCCAAGAACGTGCTCAACACGATGATGATGAGCTTCTTCCTGATGGGGCTGATCGGCGTCCTCTGGGTGGTGATCGGCTACAGCCTGTCGTTCGGAGTGGGCTTCAAGAGTCCGTTCATCGGTGGTCTCGAGGCCATGTGGCTCAACGGGGTCGGCGGTCCGCTGGGTGACCAGCCCCTGGCCGATGGCTTCTCGATTTCAGCCACATCCTTTGCCCTGTTCCAGGGCATGTTTGCGATCATCACACCGGCGCTGATTTCCGGTGCCCTTGTTGAACGCATCAACTTCAAGGCCTGGTTCTGGTTCTGTCTGCTCTGGAGCCTCTTCATCTACTGCCCATTGGCCCACATGGTCTGGGGCGGTGGCTATCTCGGCCCCCTCGGCATCGGTGCGATCGACTTTGCCGGAGGCACCGTGGTCCATATCGCTTCTGGTGTGGCTGCACTGGTCTCAGCGGCCATCGTTGGCCCCCGCATCGGCTACCCGCAAAGCGTGCGCCCACCTCATAACGTCCCCTACATCCTGCTTGGTGCCGGTCTGCTGTGGTTTGGCTGGTTCGGCTTCAATGGCGCTAGTTACTTCGCGGCCAAAGGCGCTGGCCTTTCCTTCATCACCACCTCGACATCAGCCTCGGCGGCCCTGCTCACCTGGTGTCTGATTGAGTGGTTCAGGGACGGCAAGCCAACGGCCGTCGGTGCTGCCACCGGTGCTGTGGCTGGCTTGGTGGGCATCACACCCGCTGCCGGTTTTGTTTCAGTTGGTTCCTCAGTTCTGATTGGTGCGGTGGTGGCCACTGGTTGCTATCTCGCCGTGCAGTTCTCTGGGGCCGGCGGCTCAGGCGGTAGTTCCAAATCGGTTCTCGATGAATCGTTGGACGCATTCTCGGTTCACGGCGTCGGCGGCACCATCGGCGCTCTGCTGACCGGGGCCCTGGCGGTGAAGGAAATGGTGCCAGCTGATTACTTCCCGGTTTCGGCCAAGATTCTGGAGGAAAGCGGCAACTTTGGCCTGTTCATTGTTCAACTCAAGGCTGTACTGGTTGCTTATGGATTTGTTGCTATCGGTACCACTGTTATTCTGCTGATTGTCAAGGCAACAGTTGGGCTGCGCGTCACCCCCGAGGATGAAGAGCGTGGTCTTGACTTCGTCTGCCATGGCGAAGAGGCTTATGATCCCATGACCACCTGAGGCTTACGAACAATGAAAATGATCACAGCTTTAATCCGTCCTTCCAAGGTGGATGCCGTCAAGTCGGCCCTTGTGGCCCTCGAGATCATCGGCATGACCGTTTCTGAGGCCCGCGGTTTCGGCCGCCAGAAGGGCCAGGTTGAGCGCTATCGCGGCAACGAGTTCACCGTGGATTTCTTGCCAAAATCCAAGGTCATCGTTGTCGTTACCGACGACAAGGTCAAACCGGCGATCGAGGCCATTGCCCAGGCCGCCCGCACCGGCGAAATCGGCGACGGCAAGATCTTCGTCACCCCTGTGGAGGAGACGATCCGCATTCGCACCGGTGAAAGTGGTGAAATCGCCCTCTGAAGTCGGCTTCGAAGCAGCGTCTCCCTAAGCAGTCCAGTCCCTCGGGACAGACTCTCCGCGCCTCCCAGACCCTGGGAGGCTTCTTTTTGGCCGCCCGTGACCCTGGTGATGGGTCGCTCTGGAGGGAGCAGAATCCAGGGCAAGCCAAGCGCAGCCAATCCCAGGCCCCAACCAGCCACCGATGGCCAGGATCTCTATCGGTCCCTGCGTCGCCAAGCTCCCCTGGTAGCGGCCTTCATTCCGCTCACCTTGCCCACCAACTCCATGCTTGCCTCGCTTCAAGGCCGCCAAGCTTTCGGCATGCTGGCGCCGAGGCGAACCGGCCCCGCGACAGCTTCAAGACTTAGATCCATGGGCTGGCAAGCGATCGTGTCCGATGGCCGTGGTGATTTGGCCGGCTCCTAGCGTCTCGGTTGGAGATCAGCCTTTGAACCTGATCCGGTACCCAAAGGCAGCAAAATCAACTGTTGCCCTCCACGCACAACCCACTCCTGCCCACGTTTCTCCTCCCCCGTACCACCGCCATGGATGACAGCTTCGATCTGATCGTGATCGGCGCCGGCTCAGGGGGGCTTGCCGCCGCCAAGCGTGCGGCTTCCTATGGCGCCAAGGTGGCGATTCTGGAGGGTGACCGGGTGGGTGGCACCTGTGTGATCCGCGGCTGCGTGCCCAAGAAGTTGTTGGTGTACGGATCGGCCTACGGCCATCACTTGGCCGATGCGGCCAGCTATGGCTGGACCCTGGAGGGAGCCGAGACTCCCTTCCGCTGTGATACCGCGCTGTTGCTGGCCCATGTGCGCGCCGAGGTGGATCGCCTCAACCAGCTCCATATCGGCGGGTTGCAGAAGTCCGGCGTGCAGCTGATCAGCGGTTGGGGGCGCTTTGAGGATCCCCACCATCTGCTCGTCACAGACCGCAGCGGTGGCAGCCGGCGCCTGCGTGGCGAGCGGATCCTGATCGCCGTGGGCGGCCGCCCCCAGCGCCCGTCCATCCCCGGGGCAGAGCTGGGATGGGTCAGCGACGACCTGTTCGAGCTGACGACCTTCCCCGAGAGCGTGGTGGTGGTGGGAGCTGGCTACATCGCTTGCGAATTCGCCGGCATCTTGCGCGGTCTGGGGGTGGCCGTGACCCAGTTGGTGCGGGGCGACCACCTGTTGCGAGGCTTTGATCGGGAAGCCTCCGCCGTGGTGCTGGAGGGCATGGTGGCTGAAGGCATCGACGTTCGCTTCGGCCAGAGCCCCGCCGCGATTGAAGGCGAGCCTGGCAACCTGAGACTGAAGACCGATTCCGGCGCCGTATTGGCGTGCGGCGGGGTGTTGCTGGCCACTGGGCGTCGTCCGTTTCTAGAGGGTCTGAACCTGGAAGCGGCCGGCGTTGAGCACGCGAGCGGGCGCATTCCCGTGGATGCTGACCAGTGCACCAACGTGGCCCATCTGCACGCGGTGGGCGATGTGACCGACCGCATCAACCTCACCCCGGTGGCGGTGGATGAGGGCAGGGCTTTCGCCGACAGCGTCTACGGCAATCGCCCCCGGCAGGTGGACTACAGCCTGGTGGCCAGTGCCGTGTTCACCCAGCCGGAGCTGGCCTCGGTGGGACTGGGCGAAGAGGAGGCCCTGGAGCGCTATGGCAGCGAGGGCGTGACCGTGCACCGCGCCCGGTTCCGTTCCATGGCCCAGGCCCTGCCGCAGCGGGGGGGGAAGGTGCTGCTCAAGCTGGTGGTCGAAACCGGCAGTGGCCGGATTCTGGGGGCGCACATGGTGGGTGATCACAGCGCTGAGATCATTCAGATGGCGGCGATCGCCCTCGGCATGGGGGCCACCAAGGCTGACTTCGACCGCACCATGGCCCTGCATCCCTCGGTGGCCGAGGAGTTCGTGACCATGCCGAACTGAAGCCCTTCAGAGTTCGTCTTCAACCTCGGGCTGGATGGTGCAGTCGGCCAGGGGATAGCTCACACAGAGCAGGGCGAATCTAGCAGCAATCTGATCGTCGTCGAGGAAGCTCTGATCTGATTGATCCACACTGCCGGCCAGGATTTTGCCGGCACAGGTGCTGCAGGCTCCAGCCCGGCAGGAATAGGGAAGATCAATTCCTTGTTCCTCGGCGGCATCGAGAATGTAGGTGTCATCGGCGCAGGTGAAGCTGGCGCCGTCCTTAATTGTGATCGTGTAGTTGGCCATGGAGGATCAGAACTCTTCGATCCCATCCCAAAGGAGCAGGACCAGCCAATCTGTATCGCCCATCACTGGGTCATCGGCTCCGGACAGGAAGCTGCCCCCTGCTCAGCTCAAGACTCGGCGCAGGATTGCGGTGAACGGGCTCCAGAACGGGCTCCATTCTCGCCGCGGCCAAATTTCGGTCATACGGCGGCGAGGCCGCGCTCATTGAACACACCTTCAAACAGCACTGAACTCAGATAGCGCTCGCCGGAATCGGGCAGCACCACCACGATCGTCTTGCCCCGATAGGCCTCCTCCCGGGCCAGTCGCACGGCCACCGCTGTGGCGGCACCGCAGGAAATTCCCGCCAGGATTCCCTCCTCCTTCATCAACCGACGCGCCATCGTCACAGCCTCCTCATCGCTGGCCGTCTCCACCCGATCAAGCAACGTGAGATCGAGATTCTGCGGCACGAAGCCGGCGCCGATGCCCTGGATTTTGTGGGGACCGGGCTTGAGGGCCTCGCCGCTGATCGTCTGGCGGATCACCGGACTGTTGGTCGGTTCTACGGCCACCGACACCAGGGGTTGGCCCAGGGTGGACTTGATGTAGCGGCTAACGCCGGTGATCGTGCCGCCGGTGCCCACACCAGCCACCAGCACGTCCACCTGCCCTTCGGTGTCCTGCCAGATCTCAGGCCCGGTGGTGTCGTGATGGATGCGCGGGTTGGCTGGATTCATGAACTGCTGCAGCAGCACATAGCGCTCAGGATCGGTGTCGGCCAGCTCCCGGGCGGCGGCGATGGCACCGCTCATGCCGAGCCGACCTTCGGTGAGCACGAGATGGGCGCCGTAGGCGGTGAGCAGCTTGCGCCGCTCCAGGCTCATCGTCTCGGGCATGGTCAGCGTCACCGGAATGCCACGGGCCGCTGCCACGAAGGCCAGGGCGATGCCGGTATTGCCGCTCGTGGGTTCGATCAGTTCCTTACCGGGGCCCAGCAGTCCGTCCTTCTCGGCCTGCCAGATCATCGCCGCACCGATGCGGCACTTCACCGAGTACGCCGGATTGCGCCCTTCGATCTTGGCCAGCACCCGCGCCCCACAGCCTTCGGTCACCCGGTTGAGTTGCACTAGGGGTGTGCGGCCGATGCTGAGGCTGTTGTCGGGATAGATGGAGCTCATCGGGTCACGGGGGG
The DNA here is from genome assembly GCA_903934745.1 of uncultured cyanobacterium. Classification (GTDB taxonomy): domain Bacteria; phylum Cyanobacteriota; class Cyanobacteriia; order PCC-6307; family Cyanobiaceae; genus Cyanobium. The sequence goes on along the minus strand of CAIZOZ010000526.1, from coordinate 3,699 downwards.
ACGCAGGAGTGGGAGCAATCCTGCCGGCACCCTAGTCAGCGACAGAAGAAAGACCAGTCCTTCCTGGCTGTCAAGCGCTCGGAACACAGGCCTTGGCCGATCCGAACCCATACCATTCTTGGCAGCTGTCAAGCCGAGATCGCCCTTGAATAGCGCCTCCCATGGACTGATCCCCGGGGTGAGCGGCCCGATCGGTGTGCTGCTGTTGCTGGTGTCGATCGCGGTGCTCACGGTGTGTTTCGACCGTTGCCGCTGGTGGCTGCAGTGGTTCCGTAGGCGTTCGTTGCGCCGCCAGCAGTGGCGGCTCCAGCTGGAGACAGCCCCCACAGAGGCGCGGCATCAGCTTGAAGACTGGGATCGGGAGATCCGCTTTGGCGAACCGCTGCTGCAGGCCGCCATCGTGATCGCCCCGCTGCTGGGGCTGATCGGTACCGTGATCGGCCTGATGCAGGTGCTCTCCAGTCTCGGGCCCCAGCTGCTCCTGCCTGCAGGAACCAGTCTTCAGGGCTACGGCGAGGTGCTGATCAGCACGGCCCTGGGGCTGATCGTCAGCCTGGTGGCCACCACCACCCTGTCGCTGAACCAGGGGCTGCGTCACTGGCAGATCGGCGAGCTGGAGCGGCGGCTGCGACGCCTGTTGGAGCCGTCCTGTCCATGAGCCTGGCGCTGCAATGTCTGGTGGGACTCACCCTGCTGGTCTGTGGGGTTGTGGCGGCCCTGCCGGAGATCGCCCGCGAACGGATCCCCCGGTCGCGGGCCCTGCTCAGCAGCGATCGGGGCACCTCCCTGTGGCTGGTGGAAGCCCCAGGCAAACGCTGGTATCTCGGTGGCCAAGCGATCGACACCCTTCGGCTTGCCGCCCTGCTCCGCCACCAGGGCGGCAAGGTGGCTGTGCGCTATCTGCCGTCGGCGGCCCTGCCGATCGGCGACATCTCCACCTCCTTGCGCTGGCTGCGCTCGCTCGGATCGGGCCCGGTGCTGCTGGAACTGCCGCCGCTACCAGGGCGATGATCCACCCTCAACTCCCCTTGAACGGCCGTGCTTCCGGCCCGGCCGTGGCCCAGCCCCACGCCATCGAGGCTTTGGCGCTGGGATTGATGGGCACCGCTCTGGTCCTGCTCACCCTGGCGCTCAGTGTGGTTCCCCAGCGCCTGGCGCAGCGCCCCGCCAGTGCCGGGGTGATTCTGTTGCGGCTGGATTCCCGGGGACAGCTACGGCTCTGGAACCATGCGGTGGCACCGCAGCAGCTGACCGCGGTGCTGAAGCGGCTGGCCCAGCAGCGCAGCGATCTGCGCTTGCGATTGGTGAGCGATCCCCAGGTGCCATGGGGGGCTGTGCAGCAGTTGGTGGCACGGCTGGACAGCGGTCCGCTGCCCCTGGAGCTGCAACTGCCATGAAACGGTTGCTGCCGCAGCAGTTGGGTCCTGCCTCGCCCCTGTTGGTCGCCTTGCTGGCTGCGGTGATGGTCCATCTGCTGGGGTTCTCTTACCGCCAGCTGCGCGTCCAGCGCCAGCTCCAGCCCAGCCAGCCGCTGCTGGCCGATGACAGCCCCGAACTGCTGCTGTTCAGTCGCCGCCAACCGCTGGAGGAGTCGCTGCAGCTTGCCGCGTTGGCACCACTCAGCAGCCTGCCATCGCTGAGCAGCCTGCCGCCTCCGCCATTACTGAGCCCCGGTCGCTCCAGTCCGGCCGGGCGCCGCCAGCCGGCCGGCCGGGTTCAGGGCGGTTCGATCCAAGCCAGTGGTTCGCGGGTGCCCAGGGGCGGGGGCAGCCGCCCTGCCCGCAGCACCGCTTTCACCCCAGGGTTCGCCGGCACCGCCCTGGCTGTGATCCGCCGGTTGCAGGGCCTTGGGGCTGCGGCTGAGCCTGGCGGAAACCCTGAGCTGGAGCTGCCACCTGACCCAGAACTGCAGCGCCCGCAGGGGGAGGCCGCCGCCGCCTGGCGCCAGCTCTGGAAGCGGGCCGTGGTTGTCTCCCCATCGGCGGTGGGCCAGATCTCGCCAACGGAGAGCCTTGAACTCAGGCGTTTGCCCCTGGCTGATGCTGCTCAGGATGGGCTGCGTTCTGGCCAAAGAATGGCGGTGGTTCTGGATGATCAGCTGCTGTTGCTCTGGCCCGATGGCCAGACTCTCTGGATCTGGCGTGCACGGCTGCCTGGCAACTCAGAGCCAGTCAGCACGAAGCCTTAGGGGTTGCTGGCCTCTGGGTTGGGGCGATGGTTGATGCTGGCGGGCCAGCCAGCGGGCGTTGCGGCCGGAGGTTCAGCCCTGATCGAGACGCTGATCAGGGCTGAAGGGTGGATCTCAGAGCCTGGGCGCTCGATCTCAGGCCTTGACGCTGGCCTGCAGCCCTTGGCACAGCCGCTCCAGGGCCTCCGCCAGCGTCGGTTGATCCAGTAGGCCGTAGCTCAGCCGCAGGGTTGCGTGTCCGGCCTCCGCAGTCAGTCCGAAGCTCTCGCCCGGCAGGGTCGCCACGCCATGCTCCAGCACCAGGCGCTCCATCAGGGCCTCGCCAGAGAGGGCTGTTTCCACCGCCAGCAGCCCATAGAAGGCCCCATCGGGTGGCGCCAGCAGGTGTGCGCCCAGGCCCTTGGCCTGGGCGGCCTGGAGGGCGGACAGCAGCTGGTTGCGGCGTTGGCGCAGGGCTGTGAGTTGCTCCGCCAGCCAGGGGGAGCCACAGCCGAGCGCGGCGATGGCCGCCTGCTGCACCAGCCTCGGCGGACAGATCAGGATCGTGTCCTGCACCTTGGCCAGAGCGGCGAACAAGGCGCTGGGCACGGCGGCATAACCGAGACGCCAGCCGGCCATGCCATGGGACTTCGACAGCGATTGCAGCGTGATCGTGTGGGCGCCGGCCCCGGCCGCTGAACCCGGACTCCAGTGGGGCACCTCGCCATGCACGAACACGGCATAGGCCTCATCACTGATGTGAAAGAGGCCGTGCTGGGCACACAGGGCATTGATCTCCGCCAGCACGGCAGGGGGAATCACGACGCCGCTTGGATTGTTGGGGGAGATCGTCACGATCGCCCGGGTGCGGGGGGTGATGGCTGCTGCCAACAGCTTCGGATCGGGGATCAGGCCGGCGGCGGGGGTGATCGGCCGGCCCCCGGCCAGCTGAACCGCCATCACGTGGTTGAAGTAATAGGGAGCCGGCAGGATCACCTCATCACCCGGATCGCAGATCACCTGGGCCAGGGCGTTGAAGGCCATGTTGCTGCCGGCCGTCACCAGCAGGGAGCTGTCGGCGAGATCGAGGCCCCAACGTCCTTCCAGTTCGCTGCCAATGGCGGCGAGCAGAGCCGGATCGCCCGCCATGGGGCCATAGCGATCGAGGGCGGCGGCACGGTGGGGATCGGAATCGGCCGCGTCCAGGGCCCGCCGCAGCGCCTGCCGCACCTCGGCAGGCGGCCCCCAGCCCACCATGCCCTGGGCCAGGGACAGGCATCCCGGCCGGCGCGCCATCAGGTGGCCCACCTGGGGGATCACGGGGGTGAGCACCGTCCCCAGCCGCTCAGCCCCCCGCAGGGGTGGGTGCTGAGTGGCAACAGCCTGAGCTTCTGTGGGGGCGTGCAGCGGAGCGGAGCCGGAGAGGGCCATGGGGCTGAACAGGCACGGGAGGAACGCTCGCCTCAGCCTCCCACCGGTAGCAGCAGTTCCAGTCGAGCCCCACCATCGGGATGGTTGCCGGCCTGGACGCG
>CAIZOZ010000525.1 GCA_903934745.1 uncultured cyanobacterium | reverse complement strand
CGGCTCCTCACCACCGGCACGCAGCTTCAGCTCTTCGCGCTGCTCATCGAGGGCCATCAACTCCTGCACCTGCCGGCCCAGGGTGATCTCCTGCTCATGGCTCAGCAGCGGCACCCGGCCGATGTCACGCAGGTAGGAGCGGAGCAGATCGCCGGTGGGGAGCAGGGCCGCAGCGGACGTGACGATGGTGATCGAGGGCATCGCGGGGGTTACGAAACCAAACCGTTTCGTAACCGTACCATGGTTAGGCGGACTGATTCTGGCTTGAGACGACAAGCCGGCACCGCGATCGCGAGAATGGGCGTCGGCCCCATGCCCCGATGCCATGGCCAGTGAGCGCCTGCAGAAATTGATGGCCGCGGCGGGGTTCTGCTCAAGACGCCGCGGCGAGGAGCTGCTGCGGCAGGGAAGGGTGCGGCTGAATGGCCAGCTGGCCCAGCTCGGCGATCAGGCCGATCTCGCCACCGACCGCATCGAGATCGATGGCCAGCCGCTGGCGCCCCCAGCCGCCACGCTCACCCTGCTGCTCAACAAACCGCTGGGGGTGCTCAGCACCTGCCATGACCCCCACGGCCGCACCACCGTGCTCGATCTGCTGCCGGCCGAGCTGCGCCAGGGCCAGGGGCTGCACCCGGTGGGCCGGCTGGATGCCGACAGCCGCGGTGCCCTGCTGCTCAGCAACGACGGTGCCCTCACCCTGCAGCTCACCCATCCCCGCTACGGCCACAGCCGCACCTATCGGGCCTGGGTGCGAGGCCGACCCGAGCCCCCCGTGCTGGATCAATGGCGTGCCGGCGTGCCCCTGCAAGGACAGGCCAGCCAATCCGTCCAGCTGTCGGTGCTGGAGCAGGACGGCAACGCCACCTTGCTGGAACTGGTGATGCGGGAAGGTCGCAATCGCCAGATCCGCCGCACTGCCGGCCTGCTAGGCCATCCGGTGCTGGACCTGCGGCGGATCGCCATCGGCGGCCTCGAACTCGCCGACCTGCCGGAAGGGCGCTGGCGGCGGCTGCAGCCCGGCGAGCTCGTCCCCGAAGATGGCCAGGCTCCCGACACCGGGCGGACTCCCCGCTTCTGAGCGTGCCAGCTCCCCCTCCCCTACCAACAGCCGCGCCGATCCAGCGCCGGGTGCCATCGCTGATGCGGCGCCTGCTCCAGGCCTGGCGCCGCGCCTCCCCCGGCAAAGCCAGGGATGCGCCCGCCTCGGCCCAGGATCCCCTTCAGAAGGCCGGTCTGCTGCTGCGCCAGGCGCGGGAGCACCAGGGGCTGGCGCTGCGCCAACTGGCCCTGGAAACCCGCATCAGCACGCCAGTGCTGGAAGCGCTGGAACGCGGCTGGCGCGACCGGCTGCCCGAAGCGGCCTACCTGCGCACCATGCTGCCCCTGCTGGAACACCACCTCCAGCTCTCACCCGGCAGCCTGGCCGGGGCCCTGCCTTCGGCGCGAGCCAGCAGCCTGAGGGGCCAGCGACCCGGACCATTGCTGCTGCGCTTCACGCCCGGCTCGATCGATGTGTTCACCACCTGGCAGGGCACCTTGCTCTATGGCCTGCTGACCCTGGGTCTGATCTATGCCCTCAACCTGCAGCAACAGCAGCTCGCCCGCCAGGGCCTGCTCAGCACCACCCCGATCGCCCCGCTGGAGGCCCGCCACAACAGCCAATCCAGCCAGCCCAACAACCTGCTCAGCGCTTACCCGGAGCTCGCGCCCCTGCAACGGGCCGCCCAGGGCCAGGCGCTGGCCCGTCTGCGGCACGAAAGCCAGGGGCCCCAGGCCGAAGCCGGCCGCTACCGTGACTCACCGCCGCGGCCATAGCGGGCAGCCATGGCGCCATAACCCTGCAGCGGTCCCTCCAGCTCGGTGAGAGGGCCCACCAGCCGCCAGCTCCAGTTGCCTTCCACCGTGCCAGGGGTGTTGAAGCGAGCCCGATCGTCCAGATGCAGCAGGTCCTGCAGGGGCACTATCGCCAGCTCAGCCCGCGAGGCCAGGGCCAGCTCCAGCAGCTGCCAGCTGGGGGAGGTCACCTCATGCCCCACCACACTGCCGACGCGGCCGCGAGCCTCCTCGTCAAGGGCCTGCCACCAACCCTCGGTGGTGGCGTTGTCGTGGGTGCCGGTGTAGACAACCCAGCGTTCACCTTCGTAGTTGGCAGGAAGGTAGGGGTTGTCCTCGCTGCCATCAAAGGCGAACTGAAGAATTTTCATGCCGGGAAGCCGGAAGCGATCCCGGATCGCCTCCACCGCGGCAGTGATCACGCCCAGATCTTCGGCAATCAACGGCAGGCGACCATCCGGCAGCAGCTGTCCCTG
>CAIZOZ010000524.1 GCA_903934745.1 uncultured cyanobacterium | reverse complement strand
TCAGCTGGTCCTTCAACCGTTGGGACTTGACTGGACCCCAGTCCTTCTCCGCTAGGCGACGGTTGAGCTCCTCGAGCTGGAAGAAGGCCTTCTGGCGCAGCTCACCGGCCTTGCCCTGCTCGATGACTGAAAGGTTGCCGTACGAGATCACCTCAAAGCCCGCCTCGGACCCCCATTCACATGCGGTGTACTGGGTCCAGCCGTTACGGCGCCGCCAGTTGAGCAGCATCTTCCCGAAGGCTCTGCGGGACTCGTCCTGCCAGTCGAGGACGGCCTGGTAGGTGCGTTTGACGGGCTCTTTTGCTTGTGCCATAGCCCGATCCTAAGCGCTCCTTGGCACTGCTAGCCAGAGCTTGTTACAGCTTGGCGGGCTGCTTTCGGCAGTTTCCTGACTCGGTCAAGAGCTGTTTGACCTGTTGGCCAGTGAGAATCCGGCCCGTCTGGGCCTGGAAGCGCAGGGCCAGCGTGTAGGGGTGGATGCCGGGATGGCGGCGGGCCAGGGCCTGCAGCTGCCTGCGGAGTTCGGGCCTGTTCAATAGCTCGACCCGGCCATGGGATCCAGGGCCAGGACCGCCTGGGCCTGCGCAATCGAGCGGCAGACCGCCCCCACCCCGCCCAGCTGCTGCACCAACTTCAGAAAGGCCCGCTGCTCAGGGCTGAGTGTTCCGGAGCCCGTCTTGATCTCCAGGGCAACGAACTGGGCGAGCCGCTGGCCGACCAGCTCTGGCGTGATCTCCAGCGAGCGCAGACCGATCAGGTCGCTGCTGCCCTTGCACAGCCCGAAGCGCACGAAGCGACCCTGCTGGTCGACCAGGGCGCCGGTGTTGTTGCGCCAGAGCCGCACCGGTCCGCGGCCGCAGGCCAGGCGGATGCGCTGCTGGATCTCGTGCTCGCTGGGGAAGGAGGCCATGCCTCCTGTTGCCGGGCTGGCCGTCAGGTATCAGCTTGTATTCGCAGTTCAGCCAATACATGGGCAGTATTGGCTGAGCCGGTCCCTCAGCTGATACCTCGATCGATGGCGCTGCCGAATCTCTGGGGGCTCTACAACCTGCGTTCCTCCCCCTACTTCCAGGCCACGCTGCGCTCTGACGCTGAGGCCACGCCGCTGAGTCTCTTCGTGGGCCGGCAGGGGGAGCGGCAACTGCTGCTCACCACCATCGGCAGCAGCCGCAGCTCCAGACAGGCTCTGGCCGGCAGGCCCGGCATCGGCAAGACCACCCTGGTGCAGGCGGTGAAGGCCGATGCCCGTGAGGCGGGTTACTGGACCTCCGCCGAGATTATTTCGCTGGGCAGTGAAGGCAGCTCAGAAGACCTGCTGGGCCGGCTACTCCATGGTGCCTTCGACGCAGTGCTGGCCAGTTACCCCACCGCGGCCGGGCCAGCGGTGGAGGCCGCCCAGCAGCTGGTGCGCAGTTTTCGGCTGCGGGGTGGGGGCTTTTCGGCGTCGGCCTTGGGCTTTGGCGCAGGCGGCACGCGGACAGAAAGCGTGTCAACACCTCCCAGCGCCCTGGTGCTCGATGGACCGCGGGTGCTGCGGGACCTGCTGGCCTATGCCCAGGAGCAGGGGGCCCAGGGCCTGGTGCTGCACCTCAACAACCTCGAGAACCTCAGCGAGGCCGATGCCGACCGTGCCGCCGATCTGTTGCGCAGCATCCGCGATCAGGCCCTCTTGCTCGATGGCCTGCACCTGATCGTGGTGGGCACCACAGACGCGGTGCGGACGGTGGTGCAGACCCACACCCAGATCCGCTCGGTGTTCAGTGATCCGCAGGTGCTTCAGCCCCTGGCGCTGGAGGACGTGCAACTGCTGCTGGCCAACCGCTACGCCGCCCTGCAGCTGGACCTGAACCTGCCCTGGCGCAGGCCAGTGGACAACGCCGTGGTGGAGCGTCTCTACCAACTCTTCCGCGGAGATCTGCGCGGGATGCTCAAGGCCCTGGAGGACGGCATGACCGCATTGTTGGGGCTGACCGCCCCAGCCTCTGGCGATGGGGCCGCGCCCGTCGGCATGGACGATCTGCTGCTGGTGCTGCGGCAGCGCAATCAGCGGGAGCTGGAGGATCAGCTCGGGCCAACAGCCTGGGAGCGTCTGTTGGTCTGGGGCAAC
>CAIZOZ010000523.1 GCA_903934745.1 uncultured cyanobacterium | reverse complement strand
GTGGCACCGCGGCGTGGTGGCTGGTGGCTCGGTCAGATCAGTGTGGTGGCGCCAGCCGGGGCGGCCCAGGCGGCGCCGGATGCGACCTGGAGGGAGGCGGAGCTGCGCCGGGGCCTGCACGCCACCTGGCCCGAGCTGGCGGCGCTGCCAGGCCGGTTTGTGCGGGTGCCGGTGGCTTTCCCAGGCGCCGATGGTCCCCTGTTCGGGCCCATCGCCGGCGCCCAGGGGCTGTGGGGCTTGGCTGGCTTTTCAGCCGCCTTCTCCCTGCTGCCGGTGCTGGCGCCTCTGCTGGCCCAGGCCCTGGCGTTGGAGGGCGCGCCGGTGCCTGCAGCTGCTGGGCCTGGCGCTGCTGGTGCAGGCGGGGGCTGACAGGTGCCTTTTGATCATGCAAGCTGGATGCCATGACTCAGGCCACCCCCACAGCCACCGAGCCCAGCCATCGCGGCCCATTTCAGCGCTTGCAGGCCCGCTGGCAGGGGCTGAGCGACCACAACCAGGTGGGCGTAAGCCTGGCGGGGGTGGGCGGTGTGTTGGTGCTCTGGGCCCTGTTCTGGCCCGTGCCCACCGAGGTGGAAGGCATGGGCGTGCTGATCTACCCCAACAACGCCGGCATCCTCAACGCCCGTGCCGGCGGCCAGGTGCGGGAGGTGTTCGTCAAGGAGGGTGAGTCGGTGGCGCGCGGCCAGGTGCTGATGCAGCTGTATCTGCCGGTGCTAGAGCGCCAGCTTGACCAGCAGCGAGGCAACCTGCGCCAGCTGCAGCGGCACAACGCTCAGCTCGATGAGCGCGACGCCCTGCGTCTGCTCACCGAGAAGCGGGCCCTGGATACATCCCTGGCCAAGTATTCCGAAGATCGCCGCCGCTACGGCGAACTGCAGTCGACCTACTCCAGCAAACTGCGCAACCTCGATTGGCTGGCCCAGCGGGAGGTGGTGGCGCCGCTGTCTTCTGAGGTGGTGTCGGCTGAGCAGGGGCTCACCAGCACCAGCGTCAATCTCGATGACGTGAAAATCAACGAGAAGAACGTGCTGACCAACTACCAGCAGGTGAAGCTGAGCATCGAAACCCAGGCCCTGCAGCGCCGATATCAGATCGACGATCTCAAGCGTGAGATCCAGGTGACCGAAGCCAAGATCAGCTACGACGGCAAGGTGCATGCCGACCGGGACGGCACGGTGTTGGATCTGCAGGTGATCGGGGGCCAAACCGTGGGCACCGGCCAGCGACTGGGCACGATTGGCCGGCCTGAGCAACCCAGCGCCAAGGACCGCCCGCTGCGGGTGGTGGCTTACTTCGCGCCCGCCGATGCCCGCCGCCTGCCCCTGGGGCTGCCTGTGGAGGTGGTGCCGCAGTGGAACCAGCGCGGCCGCTTCGGCGGCATCGTCGGCAAGGTGAGCCAGGTGCTCACCCTGCCCGCCACCGCAGACGACATCTCCACCACCACCGGCAACGCGCAGCTGGCCCAGGAACTCACCAAGAACGGTCCGGTGATGCGCAGCGAAATCGAGCTGGAGCGGGATCCCTCCAGTGTGGATGGCTACCGCTGGACCCTCTCGGGGGGAAGCGGTGTGTTCCCGATCCGCGACGGCCTCACGGTGTCGACCCACGCCTATGTGGAGTGGCGCTCGCCGATCAGCTACGTGATTCCTGGCCTGCGCTCCCTCACCGGTGGCTTCCGCACTCCCTGGATCGACCTGCGCTGGAACCTGCCTTCCCTGCGTCAGCCCAATACTGTTTCGTGACCCGACCCGTGGACGCCAAGCCCCGTTTCCAGATCCGCAACCCCCTGCTGCGCCAGGAGTTCCCCTGGCTGGTGAGCGAGGTGGTGCTGCTGCTGATTCTGTTCAACGCCAACCCGCCGGAGTTGTGGTTCTGGCTGGTGGTGCTGGTGGTGGTGCTGCTCTATCGGATTGAGCGCTGGTGGTCGTCGCGGCCAAACGCCTGAGCACTTACTGGAGCAATGCCTGCCAGCGACGTTCGGTGCTCTCCAGCGTGTGATCGATGCGGTTGAGCACCACCAGGCGGCTGGCCACGCACTGTAGATGTTCTGGGGTGAGTTGGGCGTAGGCCTGATCCGCCTGGGCTGTGCGCAGGCTCTGCACCGGCAGGGAGGGCCGCGGTTCCTGAGGCGGCGCCTGCACCCCAATGGAGCGGCGCAGCACGGCCTGCCAGCGGAGCAGGCGATCAGCGACGGCTCGGCTGTAGGTCACCGCGGCGTCGTGTTGGGGTTTCAGCCCCCAGGCCTGCCAATCAGGGGCCTGCAGGCGGCGCAGTTCATCGAGATCGAGCATCAGGGCTTCGCAGGCCTGATCAAGCAGCTCCCAGAGCTGGGCTACCGGGTGTTGCGCTGCCAGGGGTCCTAGCTCTCGCAGGGCATTGACGCGTTGATCCCGCAGGCTCAGCAGGTTATTGCGCAGCTCGCGCAGGCGGTGGGTGAGGGCCCTGCGTCGTTGGGCCACCGGTGTGTTGTGTAGATACTCCTGCAGCGTTTGCCCCAGATCCACCAGCAGTTGCAATAGCCCTAGGCGCTGCTCGATTCGCGCTCGCGACGGCCAGAACAGGCGCAGGCTGAGCAGGGCCATGATGATGCCGAAGGCCGTCCAGAACAAACGCAGCGGGATCCAGCTGTCGAGCTGTTGTTCATGGGTCAGCCAGCCCATGATCACCACGAAGCAGCACACCGAGTAGCCCACGGTGAGTCGCAGCGAACCCGCAATCAGTCGTGCCAGCAGCAGCGCCAGGGGCAGGGCGACCAGCACCGGCAGATGACCCCAGGCCCTGTAGCCAAAGAACACCACAATGGCTCCGATCGTGGTGCCGATCAGGCGTTGACGCCCCAGCTCGAGCGTGTTGCCGTAGTTGCCCACGGTGACGCTGAGCACCGCCAGGGAGGCATACATCGCAAAGTCCAGGCCGGTGAGGGTGGCGAAACCGTTCACCACCGCCACGGTGAGGGCCAGGCGCAGGTTGTCGCGTAGGGCAGGGCTGCTCATCCCCTGCAACTCCCCAGGGCCTGAATCCTCTGCATTACCAGGCGGCGGCTGTGCAGCAGCTTTTGAAGCTGCTCCAGTTGCTGGGCGAGGGCCAGGATCAACGGCGGTGAGATGTTGAAGTGCCGGGCGTCCTGCAGCCAGTCGTGGGCAGATGGCTGTTCGGCCTGAGGGCTGGCTGCGGCCTGTGGCTGCAACTGCAGATGCTGGTGGCTCAGGCTCTGGCGCAGCAGGCTGGCAGCCTCCAGGGGTGGCGAGAGCTCCAGCAGCAGGGGCTCGAGCAAGAGCCACTGGCGCAGCAGCTGGCGCCAGAGGCTTCCGGTCTGGGCCCAGCGGGAGCTCAGGTGCCGCACGGGTTGGGGCGTTGGGGTGTTCTGCCGCTGATCACGCAGTTGTTGCAGCTGCAGGATCTGCGGCAGCAG
>CAIZOZ010000522.1 GCA_903934745.1 uncultured cyanobacterium | reverse complement strand
TTCCTTGGCTTGACTTGCAGCGATCAAGTTAGCATTTAAGGGCACCCTTGCCGTCGGCCTCTTCCACATGGACAAGGGTCTGTTCACCGGCCACGAGTTCGGCCAGCTTGGCCTGCAGTTTCTCGATGTGGCCTCCTACGTGGTCTTTACACTTGTGGTGTCCTGGATCATCTGGAGCGTCCTCGGGGCCATTGGTGGTGGGCTGCGGGTAGAAGAGCATGGAGAGTTGGGCGGTCTGGACATCAGCGAGCATGGTATGGAGGCTTATCCCGAATTCGTTTCTACCTCAAACGTTTGATCCTGATTGCGGCTGGGTCCAGTTCTCCCCATCGTGACGGCTGAACCACCCGGCGAAACGATCGACACCCGCGCCTTCAAACGCTCTTTTCATCACTGCGAGCTTTAAATCTGCTCGGCTGTAGCAGAGCACTTGCACTGCCCTAGCCCCGCAGAACAGTCCCGCAGCTATTTGCAGACCCGTCTGGCCAAGGGGCGGGAGGTCACGATCCTTCCACACACCATCGACCGCTACGGCCGCATGGTGGCCGAGGTGATCAGCGACATCAACATCAACCTAGTGCTGGTGGAGGAGCAGCGTGCTCCGAGGAGCCACCATCACCCACGCTACGGGTCTAGGATCAGTTGGGTTCAAATAGTCCCAAGTTCTTCATCCCTACCAATGTTGACTCTCAATCGCTCGCTACGCGCAGGCGTCGCTGCTCTATCTTTGAGCCTGTTGGCTTCAACAAGCGCTTTCGCAGGGGGCACCACAATGCCCTCTAAGGACATCGTCGAGACGGCTGTTTCGGCGGGCAGCTTCAAGACGCTCACGGCTGCGCTCGAGGCGGCCGGGCTCGTCGAAACGCTGAAGGGGAAAGGCCCATTCACCGTTTTTGCTCCCACCGATGAGGCCTTTGCAAAGCTGCCGGAAGGCACGGTCAAGTCGCTTCTGAAGCCTGAGAACAAACAGAAGTTAACAGCCATTCTTACTTATCACGTCGTGGCCGGAAATGTGAAAGCCGCCGATGTCATCAAGCTCTCGAGCGCCAAGACATTGAACGGACAGTCGGTCATGATCAAGGTCGTAGGAGGCAAGGTCTTGATTAACGGCGCTACCGTCGTCAAGGCCGACATCGCAGCGACGAACGGCACGATCCACGTCATTGACACCGTACTGATGCCGAAGTGATCTGCTGTTAGGCGGATTGAACGGGTGCCGCTCCTGGCCTGCGGCACCCCAGCGAACAGCTTCGCCTGACCCTCAGGGCAGTACCAACAACAGCAGGCGATTGTCCTCAGGGTCCAGCAACCAGGCCTCGGCGCCAAACGGTTCCTGTCGCGGCGGATCCTGCACGGAGGCGCCGAGGTCCAGGGCCTTGGAGATCCAGGCTTGGAGCATCGGAAGGGCGCCTGTCCCATACGCCTGACGTTGCAGGCAGAGGGCGAGGCGACCCTGCTGGCGCTGCTGCGGCCGGCTCTTGGATGGGGCGTAAACCTCCAGCCAACCATCGGCCGGCCACCGAAGCCGCCAGTGCGTGCTGCTGAGGCCCGGCTGCGGCTCCATGTCGAGCAGAGCGCCATAGAACCGCGCCAGGGCGGCTGGATCGTCGGCGGCCAGCACGATCGAAGCCATGATCGAGCCGGTGCTGGCCGTGGCCTCTTGCTCAGGCATCCCAGCTCAGTGGCAAAGGGCTGCAGAGCGCCGGACCGGCCGGATCATGCTGATCGCCGGGGAGGGTCCGCGGCGCACCCGCACCCGGACAGTGCAATGGGCCGGCCCTGCGGGCACCTGTCGCTGCAGTCTCAGGGAAGCCACCCCCGCCCAGCGACCAGGCGTGAGGCCTCCTGCACCGCCTCAATGCAGCGCTGAGCTCTGCGCTATTGCTTCGCAGAAGCCTTCGGCTAGGCGTCATCCTGGCCCTGGGCCCGCAACAGGTAGGCCTGTATCGCCTACGGAATTGCGGTTTCGGCTGGCAATCATGGCTGGCCTTCCTCGGTGGATTTCCCCAGACGCCGCTGCTCGGGCCGCCTTACCTGGTTGCGGCAGGCGCAGGTCTTGGTTGGGCGATTGGCGTGGTGGGGAATGGCAGCGCCTTGCTGCTGAAAGCCTGGCATGAATCATTTCTCTCCAGCGAGGGATATCAGCGGAGGAGTATTGGCCCTCTGTTTTCCAGCAGAT
>CAIZOZ010000521.1 GCA_903934745.1 uncultured cyanobacterium | reverse complement strand
TGCAGGAAAGGCCTCTGCTCCGTTGCACCGAGGACCTGGACAGCGGATTGCTGAGCCTTACCGGCCCAACCGCGCCGCTGCCCGCTCAAAAGCGTCATCCACCACGTCGTCACCGCACCACTTGCTGTAAGCCGCCAGGTGCGTTTCGACGCTGTGGCCCATGGCGGCAGCGGCCACCTTCGGCGGCAGTTCGCAGATCAGGTGGGCGCGGTGGGCGTAGCCATGGCGGGCCGAATACAGCACCAGCTTTTCTCCTTCTGCCTCGTACTGCTGCCGCAGATCCTGCCAATGACGCCGCCGTCGCATGTACAGGCCCAGGTCCTCGGCGCCATAGCCCGGTCGCATCGGCGGTAGTGGCTGGGCCTTGAACCGTTCCAACAGGTCCCAGGCCTCAGCCCAGTCATCGCAGGGCAGCAGCCGCAGCGGCCTCGGTTTTGTCTCTCCCCGGCTGGTGTTCTTGCGGTAGTCGCACCACAGGCGGCCGCCGCGCAGCTGCAGGTGTTGCAGCTCCTCAGGTCTCAGCCCATAGGCCGCCAGCAACTGGAACGCGAAGCGCCAGCGCGCATCCGGGATGGCCTCCACCAACTCCAGGATGTGCCTCACCTCGATCGGGGTGGTGATCGACCGTCCCTCCCGCTTGCGGCCGACAAACGGGTCGAGATCCAGAGGTGGAGCCCATTCCACAGCCAGAGCGCCGTTATCGACCCCCCATCGCAGCAGCGCGGCGGTCTGCTGCACCTGCATCTGCCGGCCACGGGCCCCAGGTTGATCTGACCAGCGGGCTGTGACGGCCTCCAGCAGTTCCCTCGGATTGGTCGGTGGTCTTTTGCCGGCAAGGATGGCCAGCAGCTCTGCCATCCGGCGCTGATACACGACCTCCCAGGTCCGCGGCTTGATGGCGCCGCTGCTCAGCTTCCGGGTTTTGAATCGCTCCACCAGGGCAGGCCAATCAATCGTGCCGCCGTCTGGCTCAGCCGTTGGCTCATCGCTGGCCAAGGCGGCCGTAATCGCCCGGTCGACTTCAGCCCGCTCCAGCACGATTCCGTAGGGCAGACCATTGGGTCGAACTGATCCGACATGGTCTGCTGGATGGGGCCATCATCAGCTCCTCGGGGATGGAGAAGGCCGTGCCACCTGGCAGCCTCCCCCCTTGGAGTGAGCTCGAAGTGCAGCTTCTGGGTGTTCTCCCCCTATGGCTGATGGCACTCAGCAGATCAGTCGAGGGCATTTTGGTTCCCAGCCGAGTGACTGCGCCCGTGCTGCATCAGGCCCTTGAGGGCAATGGGCACAACCTGGTTACCCAGCCCCGCGCCGCTCAGGAGCCTGCAGCCTGGCTCAAGTGCATGCGGGACCGGGAGCTGGCCCTTCCCCTGTGTCCAGGTTTGCTCGGGGCAGCCTGGCCAGAAATTATGCGCTCAATGCATAGCTTTTCAACCTGCGGCTCCAAGGGCTGTCGTCGTGCTGCAGAAATGCTCTTGCCAGGTGCAGACTGGCCGTAATGCCTCCTGTCACCTATGCGAGTCCCGCCGCGGGAGGCGGTCCGTCTTCCGATGGGAGCTGTCTGATGGGTGCGACCAACACCATCCCCAGGCACAAACCGGGCTCGGTCGTCCGCTGCCGCACCCGCCGCTACTTGGTGGAGGACGTGCAGCCGCCGATGCACCGCAAAGTGCCGGACGGGGGCGACCGGGTCGTGACCCTGGCCTGCATGAAGGACGACGCCATCGGCCAGCGCCTCACCGTGTTTCTGGGCAGTGAGGTGGACTTTGAGCAGCTGGCGGAGAGCAGCTGGGAAGCGGTGACCCAACGGGGTTTTGACGAGCCCCG
>CAIZOZ010000520.1 GCA_903934745.1 uncultured cyanobacterium | reverse complement strand
GTGGAGGTGGCCCGCAGCTGCCCGGAGCTCTGCCGCTTCTGCCTGGCCAGCTACCTCACCCTGCCGTTTCGCACCGCCTCCCTCGACGACGGCCTGATCCCGGCGGTGGAGACCGGGCTGAAGGCCACCCAACGGCTGGGCTTGCTGGGCGCTTCCGTCACCCAGCATCCCCAGTTCGCCGACCTGCTCAGCTGGCTCGATCAGGAGCGCTTCGAGGGCACCCGGGTGAGCGTCAGCTCGGTGCGGGCCGCCACGGTCACGCCGCAGCTGGCCGAAATCCTGACCAAACGGGGCAGCAAGTCGCTCACCATCGCGATCGAAAGCGGCAGTGAGCGCCTGCGCCGCGTGGTGAACAAAAAGCTCAGCCGTGAGGAGATCTTCGCCGCCGCCCGCTACGCCAAGGAGGGCGGCCTCAGCGCCTTGAAGCTCTACGGCATGGCCGGATTGCCCACGGAGGAGGAGGCGGACATCGAGAGCACCGCCGAACTGCTGCTGGCTCTCAAGCGGGCGGTGCCGGGCCTGCGCCTGAGCCTGGGGGTGAGCACCTTCGTGCCCAAGGCCCACACGCCGTTCCAGTGGCAGGGAGTGCGCCCCGAAGCCGAAAAGCGCTTGAAACTGCTGGCCAAACGGCTGAAACCCAAAGGCATCGAGCTACGGCCCGAAAGCTATGGCTGGAGCGTGATTCAGGCCTTGATCTCCCGCAGCGATCGCCGCCTGGCGCCGGTGATCGCCGCCGCCCGCGGCCAGCACGACAGCCTGGGGGGCTGGAAGAAGGCCTACCGGGCCGTGCTCGCTGGCGACGCCCCGCTGATCGATCCGGCCCAGTCGGTGCTGCCGCCCCCCTGGGAGCAGGTGGTGCATGGAAACTGGAGCGAGCAACGGGTGCTGCCCTGGGAGCATCTGGAAGGGCCGCTGCCGAAAGGCACCCTGCAACGGCATCGCGCCGAGGCTCTGGAAGCGGCGACCACCATCCCCCCGGCCGCATGATCGCCGGCTCCGGCTCCTGCAGCAGCCTGCAGGCTGAACGCAACAGTTCCGCAGCAGATGCCACAACCAGATGAGAGCTTGCTGAACCTGGACTTGGGTCTGAAAGTAGTTCTATGGTGATGCTGAGCCCGTCGACAACCCAGGCCTCTCCCTCGGGAAGTACTGGGCACGGGAACGCCCCCTCTCCTGAGGTAAAACTCCGTGGCACTCTTATTCATGCCCGCATCCCCACCTGGTCGACGAACGCGCTCTGCACAGCGACGGCCCCAGCTCGAGGGGTGGGGACTGATTTCACTGGCCTGCCGGGTCTACCCCGATCGATCCGAGGCTGTTTCGCCGCAGCCCTGAAGCTGGCGATGGGATCGCCACACGCCTACAACCTCGCGCCGAACCGCACGTCGACGCCGACACTCCGCCCAACCGGGGCTGGGCTGAGGCCTCGCCAGTGATCTGCTGTCCGCTCTCTCCTTGTTGACCATGGGCATCACCAGCCGCTTCTCCTCTGATCTCGACGCCCCTTTCCGCCCTCGCCATCGCGGCGGCGGCGCTGGACCATCCCGACAGGAACCATGGCGGCCGGCGGATCCTCTCCAGCCCAGCCTTGAGGAGGCCATCCTCACCACCAGCACCGAAGCCGCCCTGCCCACGGCAGCGGCAGCGGCAAAGCCTGGTCATCGGGCAAACGGCCCACTGAGCGCAACACCGATGCAACCGAGGGGCCTGGTTGCCGATGATCCGCTGATCCTGGCCTTCACCTCCAGCTCGGCCAACACCAGTCCCAACCTGGAAACGACCGAACGCGAGGCGGTCGGTCTCGAGGCGGTCAACCGCGAGGCGATCGATCTTGATGCGATCGACAGCCGCTACCACTTCGGGCGCTGCTCCTGCCCGGCCTGCAGCGGCAGCACCAGAACGCCGGACGGCAGCCAGGCGGCCTCGACCCTGAGCGGCACGGCTACGGCCGCCCCGGCCGCTGCGGCAAACCTGCAGACACTGGCCACTTACCTGACGACAGGATATTGGCAAGACGCTGGCACCTACACCCGCAAGTACAACCTCACAAGTTCAGGCACTGGCGCAAAGTCTGGAGTCATCACTTATAACTTGACTGGCTGGGCAAACGACGCCAACGGACTCTCCGCTGACCGTCAGGCACTGGCCCGCGAGGTGTTCAAACTCTATGAGGCCACCTCCGGAATCGATTTCCAGGAGGTGAGCGGTCCAGCAGGGGATATCCGCTTTACGGACAACGATTCCGGAGCCTATGCCTATGCAGCCAGCGGCTGGTATTCAAACAGCAGCAGAACCTCTGTCACCGTTGATTACAGCGTCATCAACGTCCAGTCAAGCTGGTATGACGGAAAATCCAATTACAATACCTATACGCCGCAAACCTTCGCTCACGAGATTGGCCACGCCCTTGGCCTCGGTCACATGGGGCTTTACAACGGCACCGGCGCCTATCAAACCGACGCCAAGTTCAGCAATGACAGCTGGCAGGCATCG
>CAIZOZ010000519.1 GCA_903934745.1 uncultured cyanobacterium | reverse complement strand
GCTCCTCAGCGGATGGCGTCCACCACCACCGCCCAGCCCTTGCCGGGTGCATAGCGGTAGGCACCTCCGCCGATGGGCATCACCATCCAGCGCTTGCCGAAGTTCTGCCGGGAGAAGCGCAGCCCCATGTCGTTGGCGTTGAGGGTGGTGCCGTGGATCAGATCCGGCTCCCCCCAGGGGTCGTTCACCACCACCTGGCTGGGGGTGTGGCCAATGACGATCAGCCAGTGGCCCGAGCCGGTGGGGCGATCGACCGGGCCCCGGTGGATGTAGCCGCAGGGAACTGGGATGCCGCGGTTGATCTGCTGCTCGATCAACTGGAAGTCAGCGTTCTGCACCAGCCGGGCCGTGACGTCGTAGTGGGCGAGAGCCTGGAGCTGGGCGTTGGCGTCGGTGGTGTCGCCAAAGCGCTGCACCACCGCCAGGTACTGGTCGTCGCCATTGGCGCCCTGGAGCGTGCCGGGCTTGATGGCCTCCAGGAGCATGGCGCTGCTCGAGGAGAAACAGGTGCGATCCCTCTGGGCCAACTGGGCCGAATCGCGCTGCTGAAACCGGGGCACACCTACCAGCGGGTTGGGGTGGCTGCGCGCTTCTCCCCCGTCTGGGGGAGGGCTGCTCAGCTGAGTGGGGGTCACCCGATCGGGTGATGGCGTGCTCCCCTGATCGGGGGAGGCATTCCAGAGGGCCCCTTCTGCCTTGCGGCGGCGCCTGAGCCCCGCTTCGCTGGGGCCACCGGGGTTCACATAGAGCATCAGGGCTGCGGGGACCGCCTCCAGCTGGCCTGCTTTCAAGGCGTTGCTGAGGGTGTCGAACCCCTGGGCGCCAAACCAGCGGGGGCCGCAGTTGTAGGTGAAAGACAGCAGGGCTGCCTGGCGGTTCAGAGACAGCGCCTTGTAGATGGGGATGCAGTCGCGCAGCCGCCGCCAGTCCTCCTCCAGCCGGCCCCTCAGAAGGGCATCGGCCATCTCCTGGCTGACGTGGTCCCCCTCCCTGAACGGCCGCCCCTGCAGATCACGGGTGCTGCCCCAGCCGATCGTCCAGGGCTCGCGCCCGCTCTCGGGATCGGGGTAGGCCGTGAGCCGGCAGCCCTCGAACTCCTTCACCAGGGGGAGAGCAACGGCGACAGCCGCTGGGATCTCGGCCACCGGTGTTGGGGCAGCTGCGGCGGCAGCCTGCTGGGTGGACCAAAGGCGCCGCAGGCCGCCGCCCTCCTCCAGCGCCAGGGGCTCATGAGCCACCAGCCGCTCCAGCACCGCCAGCAACCAGGCCCGGTGGTGCGGCAGGTCGGGATCGAAGTGCTCGACGTAGTCGCCAGCAGGAATGGGGCGCCTCATCGGAACACCCCCCGCCGGCCGGGCGCGAGTGCCGGCTGGGTCTTGCCGATGGCGGTCTGCATCCCGGAGGGGAAGAACAGGGCGCTGACCGTCATCCAGCGCTCCAGGCAGGCATTCACTTCGCGGGGCGCCTGGATCCAGTTGGGCAGCTCACAGGCGCCGACAAACGCGGTCGAGAAGACGATTTGACCGGTAAGCAAACCGTTTGACGCGGCCGCTCCGAGCAGCCGCAGCAGGGGGTTCATGGAGCCAGAGGGCGGCGGGTCCTCTGGCTCTTGCCACGGGCCTGGCAGGAGCTCCGTGGGTGGGGGCCTCAACCCGCCCCCACCAGCTGCTGGCGCAGGGCGGCGAGGGCCTTCTTCTGGGCCCGCTGCACCGCCATCGGGCTGATCTGCAGCTGCGCCGCGGCGGCCCGCAGGGAGAGCCCCTCGAGGACGGTGAGCCGCAGGGCTGTGGCCTGAGCCGCCGGCAGCTGCTCCACCAGCTGCTCCAGCGCCGGCCCGGTGAGGGAGGCCTCCAGCGTGGGCTCAGCGACGGGTGCCGCCAGCTGCTCCAGCAGGGAGAGCTCACCGGCGGCGGGAGCATCAAGGCTGGTGTGGCCAAGCGGCCAGGTGCCCTTCTCATGCTCGCGGCGGGAGATGCGCACCAGCCGTACCCGATCGCGCAGGTGGTGCTGCAGGGCCCCGGTGATGCAGCGGCGCAGATAGGGCCCAGCGGGCTCGCCTGCTCTGCAGCGGGGAGCGGAGCGAACCAGGGCCTCACGGGCCACCTGGATCAGATCTTCCCGCTCCACCAGCGGGAATAGGCGCCGGGCGGCGGCGGAAGCCAGGGCATCAGCGAGCGGGAGGTGCTCCAGCACCAGGGCATCACGGGCCCGCAGGGCAGAAAGGCTGACAGGCGTGGACTGCTGCTGGCGACGGGAGGAGAAAGCGGGGGAGGCCACCTGAGGGACGGCGGAGAACCCCACCCCCAACGGCCGGCCGCAGCGTCGAGACAAGGACGCCCGACTGCGGAGGGCGCCTGGCCCGATCCTTGACGCGGCGTGAGGACTGGACGAGGGATGCGGTGGGTGCGCGCCGGGCCGGTGGCGCTTGCTTACGTCCTTCGCCAGCAACGGCACAGCGGCACACTCCTGCTGAGCTGCGTCGCCCCCAACGACTGGACAGCAAGGACAGAACCAGTTGACACTGGCAAGACAGTCGCTTGCTCCTGTAGTGGCAACCATTAGTCCGCATGAAAGAAACAGATAAGGACTGGCTACGCCTACCGGTAGTCACCGCAGGATCTGAATACCTAGTGATGGGTTATTTAATGCGTAGAAATATTCTTACCTATAAGGCACCGCCTGGAAACGAGGGATACGATTTGATTTGCATCCACCCGGATCCCAGGCATAATCCATCTGAAATGGAAAAGGCGCAAATCAGGGTCCAAGTGAAAAGCAGGTATGCAACGGATTGCGACCGTGGCTTCCCCGTCAAGGAGAAGAGCCTGGCTGCATTTAATTACCTAGTTGTTGCCTTTCTGAACATCGGCAACTTCAATGGAAAAAACGATGGCAGCACGGGCTTCTGCGAGCCTGAGTTCTACACACTGCCCCAAGCCTTCATCAGGGAG
>CAIZOZ010000518.1 GCA_903934745.1 uncultured cyanobacterium | reverse complement strand
TGCAGCAACTCGCCCGGGATCTGGCCAGCGGCCAGCAGCAACAGCAGCAGTTCAGCGGCCAACGCCAGCAGGCCAACGCCGACCTGCAGGCCCTCGAGCAAGAGCTGACCCAGGCGCGCACGGTCCTGACGACGCTCAGCCAGCAGCTGGACGCCACCCTGCAACGGGGTCAGCTGCTGCTGAAACGGAAGGAACGCTTCCGCCAGGAAGCTCAGCGCCAACGCCTCCAGCACCAGCTACAGCAACGGCACCAACGGCAGCAGAGCCGCCGCGCCCTGGAAAGCCAGCTGGCCGCCCTGCCTTCGGTCAGCAGCGCCGACCTGGCGGAGCTGCAACAACGGCAGCACGCCCAGCGGGATGCCCGCATCCGCCTCGAGGCCCTGGCCACCGGCGTGCAGCTGCTGCAGGCCGGGCAGCCGGTGCGGATCGATGGCCAACCGCTCCAAGCCGGGGAGGAACGGCGCCTCACCCGGGCTTTTGATCTGGAGGTGGGCGAGGCGGTGCATCTGCGGATCAGCCCGGGGGGGGGCGACGCACTGGGGGATGGCGAAGGGGCGTTGCACACGGCCGAAAACGCTCTGCACCAGGCCCTGCAAGCGCTGGGGGTGGACAGCGTCAGCCAGGCCGAAGCCAGCGCCCGCCAACGCGAGACGCTCCTGCAACAGCTCGCGGCCCTCGCCGCGGCCGAGCTCGCCAGTGAGGAAGCCAGCCAAGGGCCGGCCCTGCCAGGGCAAAGCGCACCGAACCTGGAACACCAGCTCGCCAGCCTGAACGCCAACCTGGCCGAACTTGAGCGGGATCTCGACGTCCTGGAGGGGCAGCGGCTGCAGCTGGAAGCCGAGCAGCCGCTGCCGGACGACGAGGCCGGACTGGAGAGCCTGCATCGCCAGCTGCAGCAGACCTACCGGCAGCAACGCAGCACGAAGCAGCAGGGCGAACAGGAGCTGCAGCAGCTTGAAAACCGGCAGCGCCAGCTGAGCCGGATCGAGGCGGAAGCCGCCCAGGCCCTGGCCGGACTGGAAGCCGAACGGCGCACCCGCCAGCAACGCGAGCAGGCCCTGCTGGAGCGGCGGGGCAGTGCCGCGGCCCTGGCCAGCGCCCTGCAGGCCAGCGACCGCCAGCGTGTCGAGGCCGAAGCAGAGCTGGCCCAACGGCAGCAGCAGCGGCAGGCGCTACAAGCCGACGGCGCAGAAGCCCGGATCGAGGCGATCCAGCTCGAAATCGACAACCTTCAGCAGCAGAGCCGTCAGCTGGGGGAACAGCTCGGCGCTGCCAGGGAACGCTGCGAGCACATCAGCGCCGAGGCCCCCCACGCCGCCGTGGAAAGGGCGCAGGTGGCTCGCGACGCCGCGGCGGCCGCATGGCACGCCTTGAACAGCCGAACCGAAGCCCAGAAACTGCTGGCCCAGTTGTTCAGCGAGGCCCGCTCCGACCTCTCCTCGCGCTACAGCCTGCCCCTGGCCCGCTCGATCGAACGCTTTCTGCTGCCGCTGCTACCGGAACAGCCCAGCTGCCAGCTGCAGTTCGACCAAGCCAAGGGCTTCTGGGGGCTGCAGCTACGCCGCGCCAGCGAGTCTTATCCCTTCAGCCAACTCAGCGGTGGCATGCGCGAACAGCTGGCGGCAGCCCTGCGGCTGGCGATGGCCGATGTGCTCAAGGGCGGCCACGACGGCTGCCTGCCGCTGATCTTCGACGACGCCTTCACCAACAGCGACCTCGAACGGTTGGCGGGCCTCAAGGTCATGCTCCAGGAAGCGGTGCGGGGTGGACTGCAGGTGATCCTGCTCAGCTGTCACCCAGAGCGCTACGCCGATCTGGAGGCCCAGCGGCTGCAGCTGGGCCCCGGCCGCTGATGCCGGCCACTGGCGCCCGGCGCCCGGCTCAGGCGACGAGATAACCCTCGAGCGCCAGGGAGTGATGGCGGATGCCTTCAAGGGCGCGCCGCTCCAGATTGCGGGTCTTGTCCCGGCTCATGCCCAGGGTGCGGGCGATGCCGGTGAGGCTCATCGGCTCCTCGCCGTCGATGCCATAGCGCATCTTCAGCACCTT
>CAIZOZ010000517.1 GCA_903934745.1 uncultured cyanobacterium | reverse complement strand
CGCTGGTCGGTGCAGGCCGGCGTTTCAAGTTGGCCGTGGCCTGCGGCGATGGGGTAGCTGGCCTCACCGAACTGATTCCGGGCGGGCTGCGCTGGGTGCATGAGTTCGCCACCCAGGACGAGGGACTCACCCAGGTGCGGATCGATTTTGAGCAGCTCAGCCCTTCGGTGCGGGCCAAACCAATCCAGGGGCTACCGCTGGGATTGCCCTTGCGATTTGATCCCAGCCGCATTACCCGGCTGCAGCTGTTGCATTCAAAATTCGGCGACGATGGGGGCCTCAATCCAGGGTTCCGTCCGGGCTCCCTGCATCTGGAACTGCACACGATCCATGCCATCGTCTGATCTCCATGCTCCAGAGCCCGGTTGGTTGGCTGACCAGGACAGCGCCAACACCGATCTCTCCCAATTGGTGGCCGCTGCCGCCGATCTTTGCCGCAAGCCCTGGCGTCATGCCGTGATCTGCGCTTCCCCGGCTCAGAGCCTGGGCAAGCTTGCCCATCTGGATGAGCTGGATTGTGACCTGCGGCTTGAAGTTCGCACTCCGACCGGTGAGCGACTGTTGGAGCAGGATCTTGAATTGGAGCTGTATCGCAGCGGGCGCGATCTCAATGTCACCCTGGGCTGGTGCGATGAGCGGCCCCTGCTCTGGCATGGCCATCACCCCGTCTGGATGGATGGCAGCACGGGGGAACGCTGCGAACGGCCGCTCGATGGTTTGCCGCTTGAGGCCCTGGCCAGACGGCTGCGGGCCCTGCTGGGTGGGAGCAGCGGTTGTTAGGTTCAGAGCATGTCGAGCTCTGGGACCTGGCAAAAAATTAACAAGACTTTTAACGTCTATCTTTGTCAACCAAGTAGTTGTTGATTGATGAAGAATGGTCGCCCACCCTGTTGGATGCCGCCCGTAAAAGGCGACCAATATCCCTCCATAACTTGGGCAATATCGATGGCCGATTCCTGCAGGAATACCAGGAAGTCGCTCAGCCTCCAGAGCCTGCTGACACCAGCATCGTGGCGATGGCGATCGCTGGCTCTAGGAACCTGATCCAGCACAGCGATCAAGACTGTTGTATCGGTTTGGACCGCAGGCGGTTGGCTCTGAGCGGCCAGGACCATGCAAGGTCACATTGGGCAGCTCACGTTGCGGTCTGCATGGCTTCACTCCTGATCCGTCACCGCACCCAGGCTGCTGCTGCTCACTAGCCGGGCATATTTACCCAGTACTCCGGTGCGGTAGCGCGGCTCAGGCTTCACCCAGGCGGCGCGACGGCGCGCCAGTTCCCCCTCCTCAACGTTGAGCTGCACCAGCAGCTGGTGAGCATCAACGGTGATGCTGTCGCCTTCTTGCACCAGGCCGATCGTGCCGCCCACGGCGGCTTCTGGGGCGACATGGCCCACCACCAGGCCATAGCTTCCGCCGGAGAAACGCCCGTCGGTGATCAGGGCCACCTTGTCCAGCAACCCCTGGCCGACGATGGCGGAGGTGGGCGAAAGCATCTCGCGCATGCCGGGGCCGCCGACCGGACCCTCATTGCGAATCACCACCACATCACCGGGCTGAATCCGTTTGTCGAGAATCGCCGCCAGACAGGTTTCCTCGCTCTCGAACACCCGGGCCGGGCCAGTGATCACCGGAGTTTTGACGCCGCTGATCTTGGCGACCGCACCTTCTTCGGCCAGATTGCCCTTGAGAATCGCCAGATGGCCCTTGGCGTAGAGCGGAGCGCT
>CAIZOZ010000516.1 GCA_903934745.1 uncultured cyanobacterium | reverse complement strand
TGATGCCTTCCCAAAGGGTGCTCCTGGTGGCCAACACCAGCTGGTACCTCTACAACTTCCGTCTGCCCCTGTTGCGCGATCTGCGCGGTGCCGGCTATGCCGTCGCTGCTGTGGCCCCCCACGACGCCTACACCGCCTTGTTGGAGGCCGAGGGAATTTCGGTCCATCCCTGGCAGGTGGCGCGCCGCTCGATCAACCCTCTCTTGGAGCTGCGCGCCATCCTTGATCTGCTGCGCATCTATCGGCGTGAGCAGCCCGCCCTGGTGCATCACTTCACGATCAAGGCCTGTCTGTACGGCACCCTCGCCGCCAAGGGCGCGCGCATTTATCGCGTCGTCAACGCCATCACCGGCCTCGGTCACGTCTTCCTCGGCCAGCGCAAGCGCACCCGCTTGCTGCGCCGGGGCCTGCGGCCCCTGTATCGCGCCGTGTTCATGGCCCGCCGCGCCACCGTCGTGTTTCAGAACGCCGATGATCAGGAGCGTTTGATCCACCTCGGCATCACGGACGACGCCCATGCCCGTCTGATTCGTGGTTCCGGCGTCGATATCAGCCATTTCCAGCCCCTCGATGACACCGCCGGCCGCTTTCGCACTCCCCTGCAGCTGCTGTTTCCCTCGCGTTTGATTCGCGAGAAGGGCATCGAGGATCTGCTCACCGCCTGCCGTGCCCTCTGGGCTGCTGGACTGGCGCTGGAACTGCTCGTGGCCGGCGACCTCGACGACGGCAATCGCAGTTCGCTGCTGCCCTCCGAGCTCGCTGCCCTGCGCGACGAACCCCGCATCCGCTGCCTCGGCCATGTCGACGACATGCGCGCCCTCTATGCCTCCAGCGATCTGGTGGTGCTGCCCTCCTGGCGCGAGGGTCTCTCCCGATCCCTGATCGAGGCCGCCGCCATGGAGCGGCCGATCATCACCACCGATGTGCCCGGCTGCCGCGACGTGGTCGATCACGGCGTCTCCGGCTTGCTGGTGCCGCTGCGCGATGGCCGCGCCCTCGAGCTCGCCATTCGCCTGCTGGTCGCCAATCCTGAGCTGGCCCGTCGTTTCGGCCAGGCCGCCCGCCGCAAGGTGGTGGAGGAATTCCAGGTGTCTCTGGTCAATGAACGCACGCTGCACCAATACCAGCAGCTGCTCAGCACCCCCACCCGCCCGTCGCGTTTCCCCTGGCCGGCGGCCCCTGCCGCCTGATGTGCGGTTTCGCTGGCCTCTGGCTCCCCTCGGCGCCAACAGAACAGCTGCTGGAGGCCCAGGCCATCGCCATGGCCGCTGCCCTCAGCCATCGCGGCCCCGACGATGCCGGTGTGTGGTGCGAGCCCCAGCTCGGGTTGGCCCTGGGCCACCGGCGCCTGGCGATCCTTGATCGTTCGGCTGCCGGCCACCAGCCGATGCACAGCGCCCCAGGGCGCTACGTGATCGCCTTCAACGGCGAGATCTACAACCATCTCGACTTGCGCCGTGAGCTCGAGGCCTGCGGCGCTGCCCCCCCCTGGCGCGGCCACAGCGACACCGAAACCCTGCTGGCCGCCATCGAGGCCTGGGGGCTGGAGCCGGCCCTGCAGCGCTGTAGCGGCATGTTCGCCCTGGCCCTCTGGGATCGCCGCGAGCGGCGGCTGCAGCTGGCCCGCGATCGCTTCGGCGAGAAACCCCTCTACTGGGGCTTCAGTGGTTGTGGCAGCGAGCGCGCCCTGCTGTTCGGCTCCGAGCTGGCGGCCCTGCGCGCCTGGCCGGGCTTCAACAACCCGATCCACCGGCCGGCCTTGGCCCAGCTGCTGCGCTTCACGGCGATCGCCGCTCCCACCAGCATCTACAGCGGCATCGAGCAGCTGCTGCCGGGCCACCTGGTGTCCATCCAGGCGCCCCTGGCCGGCGAGCTGCCGCAGCCGCGTCCCTGGTGGTGTTTCCGCCAGATGGTGTCCGAGAGCCTGGCTGAGCCCTTCGTCAGCGAAGCCGATGGGCTCACGGCCCTGGAGGCGGCCCTCAGCACCGCCGTGCGCCAGCAGAGCCAGGCGGATGTGCCGTTCGGTGCCTTTCTCTCCGGTGGCATCGATTCCTCCCTCATCACCGCCTTGCTCCAGGCCCAGAGCAGCCGGCCGGTGCGCACCTTCACGATCGGCTTCGAGGCGTCCGGCTTCGATGAAGCGCCCCATGCCAGGGCCGTCGCAGCCCACCTGGGCACCGATCACTGCGAGACCGTGCTCACGTCGGCCGCTGCCCGCGAGTTGATCCCGCGGTTGCCCCGGCTTTACAGCGAGCCCTTCGCCGATTCCTCCCAGCTGCCCACCCACCTGGTGTGCCGCGAAGCCCGCCGCAGCGGCCTCACCGTGGCCCTCAGCGGCGACGGTGGCGATGAACTGTTCGGCGGCTACAACCGCTATTTCTGGGGCCCCCGCCTCTGGAACCGCCTGGCCTGGCTGCCCTGGCCGCTGCGGCGGGCCCTAGGCCGCGCCATCCGCAGCCTGCCCCCCGCCGGTTGGGATGCCCTGGCCCGGCCGCTGCCTGTGCACCATCCCGGCCACAAGGCCCACAAATTGGCCGAGCGGCTGGCCTACGTGCGGCATGGCGACGACCTGTACCGCTCCCTGGTGAGCGAATGGCGCGATCCCGCCTCGCTGCTGCAGACCGCTGATGGCGACCCCGTTCGCGAGCCATCGTCCCCGCTTGACTGGCCCCTGCCGGCCGAGCTGGCCAGTGATCAAGGAGGCGCCACGCCGGGCCAGCAGGCGGCTCGGATGATGGCGTTCGACAGTCTCAACTACCTCCCCAACGACATCCTCACCAAGGTGGACCGGGCGGCGATGGCCGCCAGCCTCGAAACCCGCGCCCCGTTCCTCGATCACCACGTCGCCGCCGTCGCCTGGCGCCTGCCCATGGCGATGAAGATCCGGCCCGGACGCCACGGCAGCACCAGCAAGTGGGCCCTCCGTCAGCTGCTCTATCGCCACGTTCCCCCCGAACTGATCGAGCGACCCAAGGCCGGCTTCGCCATGCCGATCGGCCTTTGGCTGCGCGGGCCCCTGCGCCCCTGGGCGGAGGACCTGCTCGACCCCGGCGCGATGCGACGGCAGGGTTTCCTGCGGCCCGAGCCGATTCAACTGCTCTGGCGCCAGCACCTCAGCGGGCGGTTTGATCACACCACCCGCCTCTGGAGCGTGCTGATGTGGCAGGCCTGGCTGGCGGAGTGGGGCTGAGAGCGCACGTTCCCCCCAGCCCTTCCCTCCATCAGCGCCACACCCCGTCATGTTTCTGCTCAGCAAGCTCCTGCCCCTGCTGCTGTTGCCCCTGGGGCTGGCGTTGCTGCTGCTGGTCTGGGCGGTGTGGCGAGGAGGCCGGACTCCGGTGCTGGCGGCGCTGGGTTTGCTCTGGCTTTTCGCCACACCACTCACGGCCGAGGGGCTCTGGCGTTGGCTCGAGCGCCCCTACCAGCGCCGCTCGATCGACACGGTGCTGCAAGGATTCGCCTGCGCACTACCTGCCCGGCCGAGCCCGCCCGTTTCCTACAGCCCAGCGGAACGGCTGGGGACGGCCCAGCGGCTCGGCTGCGCCGTGGTGGTGCTCGGCACCGGCCGCCACGCGGCTCCCGGCCCGGCTCGGGCCAGCGAGTGGACCGACGCCGATCGCTTCTTCGGAGGTATCGAGGCTTACCAGCACCTACGCGCCCAGGGGTTCCGGCCCCGCCTGATCTTCACTGGCGGCTGGTGGCCCACCCAGCCCAGCCTGCGGCCGGAAGGCGATGAGCTGCGCCTGCGAGCCATCGCCCTGGGACTGCCTCCTGCCGATCTGCTGAGCACCTCACGGGTGCGGAACACCGCCGAGGAGGCCCGCGCCATCGCCGCTCTGGTGCCGCCGGGCGCTGCCGTTGTGCTGGTCACCTCCGCTTTCCACATGCCCCGAGCTCAGCGTTTGTTCGAGCGGCAGGGCCTGTCTGTGGTGCCCCTCCCTGTCGATTTTCAGGCCACCGGTGCCTGGGCCGGCCATCCCCTCGCCGATCCGCTCAACTACCTCCCCAGCGCCGACGGCCTGGCCAGCAGCAGCCGCGCCCTGCGCGAGGCGATCGGCCGCACCCTCTACCGGTCCTGGTGAGATCAGGTCGCTCCTGGTTCCTGGCGCTGCTGCTGGCGCTGCTGTGGCTGGCCTGGCCGTTCCTGCGCCCGCGCCTCTGGCCGGCAACGGGTCCCACCTGGTTGGTCGTGCTCGATGGCTACCACCGGCTCGATCTCGCCCTGGAGCTGCAACGGCGCCAGCGCCTGCCGATCCTGCTGATCTCCTGTCCCGCCACTGGCCAGCCCACCGCCGCCCAGTGGCGACGTGCCACCGCTCCACTGCTGGTGCTTCCACAGGGATTTGACACGGCCACCCAGATGGCGGCCCTCGGCGGCTGGTGGCCTCACCGCCAATCTTCCCTCCGCCTTGGCCTGCTGACAGCAGCCCTCACGGCGGCCCCGGCCCAGGTCTGGCTGGTCAGCGACCCGTCCCACCTACCCCGCGCCCGCCTGGCGGCCCAGATCGCCCTCGGTGCCGCCGGCACCCGGGTGAAGTCCCAGCCGGCGCCCTTTCCCGGCACCGAGCACTCCATGGCCCCCTTCCCAGCCCCTCAGGTGGACTGGTCCATCTGGCGTGACGCCCTCCGCCTGCAGCTCTGGCGCCTCACCGGCAGCACTGGCGCCTTTCTGCGGCCGGCTGTGATGAAGCGCAATATTTTCGTCTGCCAGGACCAGTTGTCACCGTAATTTTCCAACTTTTTGTGTCTATTGCATTACGTCTTTGTGATGATGCGAATATGTTGTAATTCCGTCTTGTTGCTGGCGTCTTGTGTCCGGCCCCTCGGTGGGTCCTTTATGATTGCTCTCTGGCCGAGTTCTTCGCATTTTGTCTGCGTCGCTGCGTGATCCCCACCAGGACGATTGCCCATCGACTGGCTATGACCATCCCGGAGTGGGCCCGCTCAACCGTCGCCTCAGCCGCCTCCGCGAGCGTCTGCCTGCCCCCCTGCGCTCCTGGCTGCCCGCCATCCCGCCGCCGACGACGCGCAATCTCTGGCTGCTGCTGGCGGGCCTGGTGGCTCTGCAGAACTGCACGGTGTTCCATACCGCCCAGATGGACCGGTTCACCCTGCTGGCTCTGGTGCTCTGGGGTGGCGCCCTGATCTGCATCGAGGATCAGCTCGAAGACTTCCGTCCCCAGCCCGGTTGGCTTGGTCTGCTGGTCGGCACACCGCTGCTGTTGTGGGTGCTCGCCCGCACGGCGGTGATGGTGTCGATGGACAACATCCTGTTTGTGCTGGCGCCGCTGGCTGGCCTGGCTCTGACGCTCCTCTGTATGCCACTTCGGCAGTTCGTCCGCTTTCGCGATCCCCTGCTCTGTCTGGCGCTGCTGCCGGCGTTTCGGATTCTTGGTCTGTTGCTGCCGGAAGGCCCCCTTAGTCTGTTCATCGCCAGGATCGTCGGCTTCTGGCTGTCGATCCTCGGCCTCGATGTCGTGGTCAACGCTCGCCAGGTGGCGCTGCCGGGAGGCGCTGTTCTGGTCGGTAATTCCTGCAATGGCTATGAAATCATCTCCCAGCTGATTTGCATCTCCGTGGTGTTTCTGCTGGCTTTTCCTATTCGCTCCTGGATCAGCCGTGTGGTGCTGATCACCGCTGCTCCGGTGATCGCGCTGCTCTCGAACACTGTCCGCATCGCCCTGCTGGCTATCTTCACCTCGATGGAACCGGCGATAGGTAAATCCCTGTTCCATTTCTTTCACGATGATGCTGGATCTCTCATTTTCGCCGGCATCGCCGTCTTTGTGTATGGCCTCCTCTACATGAATCTGCTGGAACGGGAACTTCAGCCCCTGCACTCTCCGGCCCCCGAGGAGGAGCGATGAGCGCCCTGCCCCGGGTCAGCGACGCGCTGCTGCTGCCCTGGCTGGGTGTCCTCAGTCTGGTGGGCTGTCTGGCTGTGCTGCAGTCGTTGCTTTTCCCGAGTGGACCCACGGTGGAGGAGCTGCCGCTCGCCACCCTCAACCAGGCCCTGGGCCGGGCGGCTGTCGAGGCCTCCCCCCTGCCTCCCCGGCCGGCCCGGCGCAGCCAGGAGCTGGCCCAGGCCAGGCAGCTGGGCTGGAGACTCCAGGGCGGCGCGGAGCTCTGGGTCCTGAACGCATCCGTACGTCGCTACGAGAACCTGCAGGCGGCCTACCTGGCGCGGGCCAATGCTGGCCTGGTTGTGCAGCAGCGCCGGCTGGATCAGCCCCTGGCTGGATCCGCAGCCGGCATCATCGGCGGCCATCCGTCTGTGCAGACCTGTCTGGTCCCTCAGAGCTACGGGCTGCCTGTGGCGGCGGTGACCCGCACGGACCTGTTGCGGGCCAGTGATCCGCGCCGCCACCTGGCCCACCTCTTCCATTGGCAGACCATGGCCGACAGCCTCGTCGGCCTGCTGGGTCCCCGTCGCTTCTCCTGCGTGCTTGTCACCTTGCGCAGCGGCTCGAGCCAGCCCCTGCCTGAGGGCCTGTGGGCGCAGGTGCTGCCCCCGCTGCAGGCCGCTCTGCAGGCGCCGCGCACTGCGCTTGAATGACCCTTCACCTGAGACGTCCATGATGCGCCGTCTTGTGGGCCGTCTGCTGCCGCGAGCGGATCGCAGCTTCAAGCAGGAT
>CAIZOZ010000515.1 GCA_903934745.1 uncultured cyanobacterium | reverse complement strand
ATCTCGTAGATGGTGGGAGTTTCCTCAGGCAGGGCCCGCACCAAGGCCAGGCTGGTGCGGCGGATCGGTTTTTTCCAGCTCTGGCTGCTGGCGTCGTAGATCTCGGTGTTGAGGCTGGCCTCAAGCTGATGCTCGATCAGCCGCGGGGCGATGCGGCGGCCATTCACCGTGAAGACCACCGCTTCCGGCACGAGAAAGCGAGCGAAGTAGGCATCCAGCTGCGCGGCAATCTCTGGGTCCCAGGGCATGCGCATCGTCACTTCAGTGCCGCTCAGCCGCTGGGCGGATTCGTGCAGGCGTGTGATCCGCTGGCCGTTCTCGCGCAGGAACTCCAGCTGGCGGGACCCGCTGACCACCCTGGCCTGCTCGGCAATGCAGAGGGCCTCTTTGAAACCCCGGCCAAACCGGCCGCGCTTGCGATGGCAGTCGGTCTTGTGGGTGAGATACACCACCCGCAGGTCCTCCAGATCGGCGATGCCGGAGCCGTTGTCGATACAGCTCACCAGGAAGCTGCCATCACCCAGGCCATAGCGAAGCTCGATCGATCCGGCCTGCTCCGGCGCCAGCGAATCCAGCGAGTTCTGCACCAGTTCCTTGACCAGGTGTTCGGGCGGCCGTGCCGCATTCATGGCAGCAAAGCCATCGGTGCTGATCGCCAACCAGCCGGAGGAGTCGTGGGTCATGGAATGGGAAGTGGTGGGTTGTTGTCGCGAGGATCTGCCAGCAGAACGCTCGGGCCTACAAGGCGATGGCCATGGCTGTGAACAGGCCGATGGCATCCAGGTTCCACTGCCCGCCGATGCCAATGCGCTGGCCTGGTGCGAACAACGCATAGCCCCATGGCTCTGGTCGCGCCTGTCGCCGTGATTCGCACCAGCCCAACGCTGTTGCTGGACCTTGTCCTACAGACTCGAACCCGATTCGATTCCAGCAGGGAATAAGGCCAGAGATGCAAGGTCCATCCGAACTGGAACAACGGCTGCGAGCCGATCTCGACTGGCTGGCTGTGCCGCGCCATGCCCGCTGGGATGAACTGGGGCTGCTCACGGTGCGCAGCCGATTACTGGAGCGGCTGCAGGACCTGGGGCCGGTGGAGCAGCATCGTTTCCAGGAGGGAACCGATGAGGGGGTGAATCTGATCCTGCGGCTGCCTGGCCAGCGGCCGGAGCTCGAGCCACTGCTGGTGGCCGCCCACTACGACGGACCACTGGGCTCCTCCGGTGCCGACGACAACGCCAGCGGGGTGGTCGCCCTGTTGGAGCTGGCCCGGCGCTGGGCCGAGACTCCACCGCTACGGCCGCTGTGGCTGGTGGCCTTCGATCTGGAGGAATGGGGCATGATCGGCAGCCGCGTGCTGGCGACGGAGCTGATGCAAAGGAATCAGCCGCTGCATCTGATGGTGAGCCTGGAAATGCTCGGCTACACCTCCGAAACTCAGGATTATCCCCATGAGGAGATGCGTCACCTTTTCGGTAGCCGGGGGGATTTCATCGCCCTGGTGGCCAACAACGACGCGGCTCACCTGTTGGAGGACATGGAGGACCAGATGATCCGGCATGTTCCCACCCGGGTGTTGCCGGTGGCGGATGCCGGTCACGACATCCCCGATGTACGGCTCAGCGATCACAGCCCGTTCTGGGATGCGGGCTACAACGCGATGATGGTCACCGACACCTCCTTCATGCGCAATCCCCACTATCACCAGCCCAGCGATACGGTCGACACTCTTGATCTGCCGTTTCTGATGGCCGTGAT
>CAIZOZ010000514.1 GCA_903934745.1 uncultured cyanobacterium | reverse complement strand
TTTCGCCACGGTCAGCTCGATGACGCTGACCTCGCCAAGTCCCTGATCCGCATCGACCGGGCCCATTGCTTCCTGGAGGCCGACGAGGCGCGCGTGGCCTATGTCGGAGCGCACCTGTATCCGGGGGTGAGTGTGCGATGACGGCAGTCACGCCCAGAGCCCTGCCGGGCCATCGGCGAGAAGAAAAGCCGTCGCCGCGGCAGCCGTCGGGGGCCAGTTCAGCCCATCGACCGGGGCCAGGGTCAGTGCCGCCCCAGCCACCACGGCCAACTCGCCCAGCGGTTGCCAGCCCCGCCCATCCTCCAGCAACCCCGCCAGCCCGCCCCTCCCAAACCCCCTGTAAAGGGCCCCATAGGGGCCTTGTGGAGGCGGTGCGGGAGAGGGCTCGGATTGAGGATCTGTTTGCGGCGGCGGACCTGAAGCGTTGCGGTTCGGGGTATGTCACAACCTGCCCGTGGCATGACGATCGCCGGCCGTCGCTTTCGGTGAGTCCGCAGATCAATCGGGTGCATTGCTTTGTCTGCAACCGGGGGGCGGATCCGATCGGCTGGTTGCAGGACAGGCAAGGGCTGTCGTTCACAGAAGCGGTGCAGGAGCTGGCGGGGCGTTATGGGATTCCCCTGCCGGCTCAGGATCCCGAGGCGGCGGCCAGAGCAGCGGCTGAACAGCAGGAATGCGAGCGATTGCGGCAATGGCGGAGTGGCCTGCAGGAGCAATTCCACCAGGCGCTGCAGGCTGATGTCAGGCGGCAAGGACCAGCGGCGGCTTATCTGCGCCAGCGGGGGATCAGCCCGGAAACTGCCAACGCATGGGGCCTGGGACTGCATGGCCAGCGTTTGATGCTGCCGATCCGTGACGGCCAGGGCCATTGCTGTGGTTTTTCTGGACGTGCGATCGGCGATCTGGAGCCCAAATACCGCAACAGTGCAGGCGATGCCCTGTTCCAGAAGTCCCGATTGCTATTTGGTCTCGATCGCGCCGCCGGCACCATGCGCCGCACGGGGGAAGCCTTGCTGGTGGAGGGGCCGCTGGATGTGATCCAGCTGCACCAGGGCGGCATCGAGAACACGGTGGCCGCCATGGGCACGAGCCTGACGCCTGAGCAGCGTCAGAACTTGCAGCGTTGCGGTACCAGAAGGCTTCTGGTGGCTTTCGATGGCGATGAAGCCGGCCTCAAAGCCACTGGGCGGACCATCGCCGAGCTCCGGCCGATGACGATCGGCGGGGTGTTGGAGCTGGCGGTGATGGAACTGCCGGCCGGCAGTGATCCTGATGGGTTGATGCGATCCCATGGCGAAGAAGCCTTTCGGGGCAGGATCCAGCGGGCCAAGCACTGGCTGGACTGGGAGCTGGAGCAGGTATTGGCACCGTTGCAGCTGGCTCCTGATGACCTGGCGGTGCTGCAGCGCTGTGAGCAACAGGCCAGCCTGCTCTTGGCCGCTCTGCCCCCGGGGGCGTTACGGCATCGGGCCGAGCAGCGGCTGAAGGAGGGGTTGGGAGCGTTGCCAGCTGGGGCACTCAGCGCTACTGCCGGCCAAGGGACCAAGGACACCAACAGATCTCAGGTCGTATTGGCAGGCTCCGGTGGCATCCGTGACGCAGCGGGAACGGATGCCAGAGAGGGGCAGGCCCAGGAGGCATCAGCCAGCGAGCGGGCCGAGTGGCGTGCGCTGCGGTTGTTTGTCTGCAGTCCCCAGAGCCGGGAGTTGATCGGCAGCCTGCAGCTCCGTCATCCCAGGCACCGCCAGGCCCTAGCCTGCCTCCAGCAGGTCCAGCGGCGACTGCCAGCTGGTGGGGACACCCTCCAAGCTGATGCGTTGCCGGCAGCAGTCCTGGCGCTTTGTCCGCGGCTGGAGCCGCATCTGGCTCATTTGTTGGAGCAGCTCTGTCAGCCGGGGCGGGAGGTGCAGCAGCTGTTAGCGACCGATCCCGGGCCGGAGTTGATGGTGGTGCTGGACGTGTTGGAGCCGGTAGGGGGTTGATAAATACATGAGAGAGGAGTTGGCGATGGATTAGTTAACGCGCTTTCTCGTCAGGAGTGGACTTCAGAAAGCTTCTGTCGCCAGAATGCTTTCGTGAGCCTTTCGCCTGCTTTAAGTAAAATTTAAATAGCTTTTTATTGTGACTTGTCAACTTGCTCGATCGACATGACT
>CAIZOZ010000513.1 GCA_903934745.1 uncultured cyanobacterium | reverse complement strand
TGCTCACCGGGAGCGGCGGCGGCGCAGCAGCCGGTGGCGAGGACATCCGCCGCATCGGTGAAATCGCCTCCGGTTTCCCCACTCTGCAGCTGCCCCACTTCGAGCTGCCCCAGCTCCGGGTGATGCTGATCGATGCCGCGGTGCTCGGCATGCTCGGCTGCATCGACGCCCTGCTCACCGCCGTGATCGCCGACAGCATCACCCGCACCGAGCACGATCCCAACAAGGAATTGATCGGCCAGGGCCTGGGCAACCTGGTCTCCGGCCTGTTCGGCGGTATCGCCGGCGCCGGCGCCACCATGGGCACCGTCGTCAACATTCAGGCGGGGGGCCGCAGTGCCCTCTCCGGCATCAGCCGCGCCCTGATCCTGATGCTGGTGATCCTGGCCGGCACCCGGCTGGCGGCCCAGATCCCCCAGGCCGTGCTGGCCGGTATCGCCCTGAAGGTGGGCTTCGACATCGTCGACTGGGGCTTCCTCAAACGCGCCCACCGCATCTCGATCACCGGGGCGCTGATCATGTATCTGGTGATCGGGCTCACCGTGCTGGTGGACCTGATTGCTGCGGTGGGGATCGGCGTGTTCATCGCCAACATCCTCACGATCGACAAGATGAGCGCTCTGCAGAGCAAGTCGGTCAAGTCGATCTCCACCGGCGACGGCGATCTGCTGCTCAACCCGGAAGAGAAGACCCTGCTGGACCAGGGCAAGGGTGAGGTGCTGCTGTTCCAGCTCACCGGGGCGATGATCTTCGGGGTGGCCAAGGCGATCGGCCGCGAGCACAACGCCATCGGCGTCTGCAAGGCCGTGGTGTTCGATCTCACCGAGGTCTCCCACCTCGGCGTCACTGCAGCCCTGGCGGTGGAACTGGCCGTCGAGGAAGCGATCGAGAAGGGTCGCCAGGTGTTCGTGGTGGGCGCCAGCGGCACCACCCGCCAGCGCCTCGAGAAGCTCGGGCTGTACGCCAAGCTGCCGCTGGAGCGCACCACCCTCAGCCGCCACGACGCCCTGCAGCAGGCCGTCGCGGGCCTGGCCTGATCCGCCCGGGGCTGTTCCCTCGCCACGGCTGTTCCCTCGCCACGGCTGTCGCATCGCCACGGCTGTTCCCTCGTCAAAGATGGTCCCGGTGATTCCCCTTCCCTGCGATGTCCGGTTCCCGGCCGCCTTCCCCTTCTGATGCTGATGGGGCCACCCTGGCGGCCCTCGGCGAGCTGGTGGCCATCGTGGCCCGGCTGCGGGATCCGCAGGGAGGCTGCCCCTGGGACCTGGCCCAGACCCACAGCACCCTGATCCCCTACGTGCTCGAGGAGGCCCACGAGGTGGCTGATGCGATCCGCCAGGGCGATGACGGCCCGCTGGCCGAAGAGCTGGGCGATCTGTTGCTGCAGGTGGTCCTGCATGCCCGCATCGCCAGTGAAACGGGACGCTTCGATCTGGCTGCCGTCGCCACCGCCATCACGGACAAGCTGGTGCGCCGCCATCCGCACGTGTTCGACCCGGCGGCGGAGCGGGCCGACGACCTCGAGGCCGTGCGCCGCAGCTGGGAGGCGATCAAGGCCGCCGAGCGCCAGCAGCGGGTCACCGCCAGTCCCCTCAGTGACCGGCTGGCGGAACAGGTGCGCGGCCAGCCGGCCCTGGCCGGCGCCATGACCATCTCCCGCAAGGCCGCCGCCGCCGGCTTCGAGTGGGACGCCATCGAGGGGGTGTGGGCCAAGGTGCAGGAGGAGATGGACGAACTGCGGCAGGCCGTGGCCAGCGGCAACCGGGCCCATGCCCAGGAGGAACTGGGCGACGTGATGTTCACCCTGGTGAACGTGGCCCGTTGGTGCCAACTCAATCCCGAAGAGGGTCTGGCCGGCACCAACCGCCGCTTCCTCGATCGCTTCTCCCGGGTGGAGGCCGCCCTGGGCGGCGACCTCGGCGGTCGCGGACTCGCCGAACTGGAGGGCCACTGGCGGGCGGCCAAGGCCCAGATCCGCGCGGAGGAGACGCTGCTCCCTACCCCTCCTCAGGCGGACCCTGCCGCCGGTGGTTCTTGACCGATCCCCGCTGTCGCTTGGCCTTGAGCCGGCGCTCCACCGAGCCGCCGCTGGGCTTGCTCGGGCGGCGCGGCGATCCATGGCCCCGCCAGTCCCGATCAGGGCCCGACGATGACCGTGCTCGGCTCTGAACGCTGCGGTACCAGCCCGGGTGAGCGGTGGATCCTCCGGGTCGGGTGGTCTCGCGTTGAAGCTCCTGGCCGCGGCTTCTCGGGCCCGGTCTTCACTCCTCCGTTCCGCCCCCCTTCCCCCGCCGCTGGGCCTTGATCGCGCCGCGGCGGTTTTTGGTCGCCAGTCGCCGCTCCTGGGATCCCCTGGTGGGACGGGTGCGTCGCCGCAGTGGCGGCGGTGGCGCGATCGCCTGGCGCAGCAGCTCGGCCAGGCGTTTCTGGGCTGCCTGGCGATTGAGCCACTGGGAGCGGTGCTCGGCGGCCACCACCACCAGCACCCCAGCCGTCAGCCGCCCTTGCAGCCGCGCCAGGGCCCGTTGCCGCAAGGGCTCCGGCAGTGCCTGGCTGGCCGCCAGATCAAACACCAGTTCCACCCGCGAATCGGTGGTGTTCACCCCCTGGCCGCCCGGGCCGGAGGCGCG
The DNA here is from genome assembly GCA_903934745.1 of uncultured cyanobacterium. Lineage (GTDB taxonomy): Bacteria > Cyanobacteriota > Cyanobacteriia > PCC-6307 > Cyanobiaceae > Cyanobium. Next base: position 8,062 of record CAIZOZ010000513.1, on the reverse strand, counting down.
TGAAAAACGCCAACCCAGCTCCGCCGCCGGTAGCACCAGCGTCTCGTTGATCGGTAGATCGGCGGCGCCCATCCCCGCAGGATGGCTTACAGCAGGCTCACCTGGCCGCTGCCGATGTCCAGATAGGCCGGCTGGATCGCAAGCCGGCCCGCCGCCTGCGCATCAGCCAGCAGGGCACTGCGCCGCGGCAGGGCCTCAGCGGCCGCGCGGGTGTGGGCGGCCACCGCCTCGGCCAGGCTGGCGCCGGGGGGCAGAGCCGCCCGGATCGGCAGCACCAGCTCCTCCAGCAGCGGTGTCAGCGGCTTGCGATCCAGCGCCGCTGCCACGGCCCCGCAGCCGCTGTGGCCCAGCACCAGGATCAGCGGCACCGCCAGCTCGGCCACCGCGTAGTCCAGTGAGGCGACGCCCGCATCGGAGGCGGTGTTGCCGGCGGTGCGCACTTCAAACAGCTCACCCGAGCTCGTGGCAAAGATCCACTCCGGTGCCACCCGTGAATCAGCGCAGGCCAGCACCGCTGCCCAGGGTCGCTGCCCCTGAGCCAGGGTCCGGGGTCGCAGCGCACAGTGCAGCGGCCAGCGCTCCTGCAGCAGGCGCGCCCGTTGCAGCGGATCACCGCTGCGATCGGCCTCGGCCCAGACGGCGGCAACTTCCCGATTGCGCCGCAACAGCTCCTGCAGCGGATCGCCCGGGGGTTGGCACAACTGCAACCGCTGCTCCAGGGACAGGGTGGCCGCCTCAAGCCGCTGCGGCGGCAGGGCCAGCACGGCGCTGATCAGGGTCAGCCCCCGCAAAAACCGCCGCCGCCCCAGCGGCGGCTGGCGCTGGGATCGATCATGTGCCATGGGTTCGTGACAGGGGGCCTGGTCAGAGGTTTAGCTGGAGCAGCCATCCCACCGGCCCATGAGCGACAACAACGGCAGTTCCCCGGGCTGGATCGACGAGCACCTCAACGGTGTCCGTTACGGCCTGGAAGCCACGGTGATTGCCGAGCAGTCCAGCCCCTACCAACGGGTCACGATCATCGACAGCCTGGCCTACGGCAAGGGTTTGCTGCTCGATGGCTGCTGGATGACGGCCGAGCGTCAGGAGCGTCATTACCACGAGGCGATCGTGCATCCGGCTCTCTGCGGCGCCGCCTCGATCGAACGGGTGTTGATCGTGGGTGGCGGCGATGGCGGCACGGCCCGCGAATGCCTGCGCCATCCGGGCGTGCAGCAGCTGGATCTGGTCGAGATCGATGGCCTGGTGGTGGAGCTGTGCCAGCAGCACCTGCCCAGCATCGGCGGCAGCGCCTGGAGCGACCCTCGCCTGCGGCTCACCGTCGGCGACGGCATCGCCTGGGTGGCGGCAGCGGCTGAGGCCAGCTACGACGTGGTGATCGTCGATGGCTCCGATCCTGCCGGCCCGGCTGAAGGCCTGTTCAACCGGTCCTTCTTCGAGCACTGCCGTCGCATCCTCAGGCCCGGCGGCATCTTCGTCACCCAGAGCGAATCGCCGGAGGCTTTTCGCCAGGTGCACATCGACATCGTGCGATTGCTGCGCCAGGTGTTCGGCCATGCCGATCCGATGTATGGCTGGGTGCCGATGTATCCCAGTGGCTGGTGGAGCTGGACTTTTGCCGCCGTCGATGCTCCCCGCTATCACCGGCCGGATCCAGTCCGGGCCGCGACCGTGAGCGCTGGCTGTGAGATCTGGAGTCCCCGCTGGCAACGAGGGGGCTTCGAGGCTGTGCCGGCATCGATTGAGCGCCAGCTGGCGAGCCCAGAGTTCAACATCGCTGAACAGGGCTGAACCCACAACCTGCCGCCCAGGGGCCCCATGGTCCGCCGGCGCCGATGGGCATGGCCCAGGCTGGCGGCAAGCCATCAGGCTGGGGCCGATCAACCTCAGGCGCGCCGACCGTTCAGGCCTTCACGCCAGGGTTCAGGGTTGGTGCCACAGGCTCGATGGCCTTGATGCGCAGAGTCAGAACAGTCAGGTCATCAAAGCGATCAGCAAGGCCCTGGTGGCTGGCGACCACCTCGAGCACCTGCTGGAGCACGGCCGTCGGTTGCCTTGCTTCCTGCTGCAGTTGCAGCAGGAAGTCCTGGAGTCGCTGCTGCCCCCATCCCTGTCCAGAGGGGGAGCGAGCATCGATCAGCCCGTCGGTGAAGCTGAACAGCAGATCACCCGGGGCCAGGGTGATTTCGCTGCTGAGGAAGCGTGCGCCTGCGAAGAGACCAACGGCCGGACCCGTTGGATTCAGCATCTCAAGCGTGGCTTCAGGCGCCAGACCTTTCAACACCAGCGGCGACTCGTGTCCAGCATTCACATAAATCAACTGGCCTGTCTGGGTGTTGTAGGAGGCGGCGAAAATTGTGGCAAACATGCAAGTATCCCCATGATTTTCCGCCATGTATTCGTTCACAAGCGTCATCACGAGGCCGAGATCAGCGGGGCGATCAGTGCCTGTCCCTTTGGCTTGCGACTGCGTCAGAATGTTGCTCCGGAGCAGGGAGCGAAAGACAGACATGAACAGGGCCGAAGGCACTCCTTTGTCACAGACATCGGCACTGATGACGTAAAGGAAGTGACCCACTCTGAGGGAGTCGTACCAATCGGCTCCTACTTCGTAGGCTGGCAAGGAGGCGGCCGCAAGCTCAAAGTAATCTGATTTGGGTAGGTTCTTTAGTAAGAAGCTCTGCTGAATTTGTTGGGCTGTGATAATCTGTTGTTCGGCAACGGCGTGATTTTTTTCCAGGGCCACAAAAGATTTTAGCAAGTGCCCTGTTGCGTTAATGTCTTTATAGAGATCTCCAATCTCATCGTTGCGCTGGTCGTCGATGTGAGTTTCAAACTCGCCCCGGCTGAGCTTGCGGATGGCCTGGCTCGCCTTGCGAATTGGCTTCACAATCTCGCCGGATACACGATAAAGTATAAAGGCGACAATCAGTATAGTCGCTGCCTGGAAAGCTCGAAGTTTGTTGAGTGCGACGTTGAGCCCATGCATAGCCGTGTCACGGTTGACAATGCTGAGGGCGACCCACCGATGATCGGGAAGCCGGCGCTTCACAACAATGAATGTTTGGCCATTGGTCACAATCTCAAGACCTTGGTCATCGGGCTCCCGAGAGAGTGCAAAGCGGATAAAGGGGCCCCAGGGCCCATTGCGAATCTCTGTAGGCGACTGGCCTGAGATCCAATCATTGACACTTGTAATCGGAAAGACAACATATCCATTGTCTCTGATTATCATAAATTCGCTGCCGCTATAGTTTCCGTTTTGCATCGAAATCAGGTTTTGTTTCTTGGTTCCTTGCTGTGGTGCGTCGGTTCTTTCGATGTCGGCGCTCAGGTCGCGATCGTCTTCGGCTAGATAGAAAGGAGCGCAAAGGGTTACGATTGCTTTTGGTGTCACAAGCTCTGCTGCAGCTTTGGCGCCCTCTGGATAAATAGCATTGGCCGCAAAGAGGCAGGTTTTTGTTAGGTTATTTCTGCCAATAACCTGGAGCGTCATGTTGCCTTTCAGCGCCTCCTGAAAGGCAGGATGCCTCTGCACATGCTCGTTGCGCAGGCCACGCTCATCAGCGTTGCCGCCAACGATCAGGCGCCCATCAGGCGACCAGACGCTGATTTCGCGATTCGGATGGATGAGACGTAATGTCCGAAGCGTGTCGGTCATGCTGGCAACGTTCAGCGTCCGAAATGATTCATTGAGCGACAGGAGTTCAAGGCTTTTAAAAATTTCCTGGCGCCAATGCGCCACGGCAAAGGCTAGTAAATAATTGGATCGGGTGAGCGTCGCAACTGTGCGATCACGTACTTGTTGTTCTGTGGTCCGGTAGATGACAGTATCCGCCGCCAAAGACGAGAGCGCAACGGTTAAGATGGCGCCCCAGGCCATTCGAAACTGAAGACTCCGTGTGCTGCTCCAGATGATGCGAAGCTGAAGATTGCGTGGGCCGCTCCTGGCTTGATCCAAAAAACGGAAAATCATGCGATCAAGCTAGAGCTTGGCGAGGTTGATGGTGGCCGCTTCTTGTGCCGGTCGCGGCCGTGGGGAAGGAGAACGGCTATTCACTTTACCGCCCGGTTCTCTTCTGCTGAGTGGCCCGCAGGCTTTTCTGGTCAGGCGTGGCCGCTCCTGCTGTGGCCAGCGTGCGGTAACCAGCAGGCAGGACTGTGCTCGGACAAGCCTCTGCTGGCTGGGGCAATCTCCCCCCTGAATCCTGCGCTTTGTGCCTGAATTGCGTTTGGCTGCCCCCATGGACTAACCCTTGGCCCTGGGGAGCGGGAGCGATCAGAGGCAAGCCAGGCCATCGCATCTTCCACGTGCAGGGTCAGCCACGGCGAATCGCTCTGGTCACCACCTTGTTCGGACCTCTTCGCTTCGGCGGCGCTGCCGCCGATCGGGAACGTCTGGCCGCGGGGCCTCCGTTGGTCAGGGGAGCTATGGCGATGCAGCCCCACGCCGAGGCTTGTCTGCGGCTCGCGCCTGCTCAGGAGGCCATGGAGTGCCGCTCTGGCAGGATCCAGCTCTGCTCCGAGTCGCTGCTGCTGCCACCGTGACCGCCGCCATTCCAGAGAGCCTCAGCCCCAGGTTCGACACCGACGGCGCCATTTACATGGGGGCCCGCCGTGAGTCTGAGGGCTGTCGCGTCGGCCTGTTCGGCGTGCCCTACGACGGCACCACCTCCTTCCGGCCCGGCACCCGCTTCGGGCCTGCGGCCATCCGTGAGGTCAGCTACGGGCTGGAAACCTATTGCCCCCAGCTGAACCTGGATCTGGAGGATCTGGCCTTCGCTGATCTGGGGGCTGTTGAGATTCCGTATGGCGCTCCCGAGCCGGTGGTGGCAGCGGTACGTGCCGCCACGTCCGCTGTTCTGGATCTTGGTCTGGCGCCCTTGATGCTGGGCGGTGAGCATTCGATCAGCAGTGGGGCCGTGGCGGCGGTGGCCGAGCGCCAGGCCGATCTGGTGCTGGTGCAGCTCGATGCCCACGCCGACCTGCGCCACGACTGGCTCGGCAGCCACCACAGCCACGCCTGCGCCATGCGCCGCTGCCTGGAGGTGCTGCCTAGTGGCGAGCTGCTGCAGATCGCCATCCGCAGCGGCACCCGCTCGGAGTTCGAGGAGCTGCGGCAGCAGCAACGGCTGGTGCCCCGCCCGCGCATGGTGGAGGCGCTGCAGGCGCTGCGGGGCCGGCCGCTGTATCTCACCGTTGATCTCGACTGGTTTGATCCGGCCGTGCTCCCCGGCACCGGCACGCCGGAACCCGGCGGCTTCCACTGGGCTGATTTCGCCGAGCTGGTGGCTGAACTCAGCCACCAGCACCTTGTCGGTGCCGACATTGTGGAGCTCTCCCCCCAGCTCGATCCCAGCGGGGTCAGCAGCGTGCTGGCGGCCAAGGTGACCCGCAGCCTGCTGCTGCTCTTGGGCGCCGCCCGCTGAGCTGGGTGAGCTGATTCCCCCTGCCCCGCTCAGCCCGACACCCGGCCCTGAAGGGCGACAGCTTCAGTAGCAGCAGGTGCCGCTGGAGCGCTGTTCGCGCAGCCTGTCGTGCTGCTGGGCAATCAGCAGGATCGCCAGGGTGGGGTGATTGTGCAGCAGGTTGAGGAAGCGCAGGCGATCCAGGCGCACCACCTCCACCGGCGTCAGGGCCACGGCATCGCTGCGATGCACGCCTTCGCGCCAGACAATGTCGCGGTAGCTGAACAGCTCGCCAGGGCGATAGCAGGTTTTTTCACCTTTTTCACCCTGAAGCTCGATGATGCCGCGGCGTACCGCGTAAATCGCATTGGCCTTGCTGCCGGAGCAGAACACCTGGGCACCGGTGGGAAGCGTGAAGGTTTCGCTGTCCACCTGATGGGCCATCAGGTCAATGGGAGAAGTCGTTGCGGGAGTCGCTACCAAGATCCGTCACCTCCAGGGTGAAGCAGCCGATGAGAACCAGTCATAGAGCCTTACGAAACCTTTCAGGGTCGCCACTGCCACAGTTCGTTAGGCCCCAGCGTCACTCTTCATGATTTCTTCGAGTTTGACCGAGGATGCTGCCCAGGCTCAGTTGCTGATTGCCGCCACCCGCCAGGCCGTGGTCTGGCCCGGAGGCGGACAACACCGGCAGTCGGGGCGGGCGGCCGGTCCAGTGGTGACAGCAGAGGTCGGCCGCCAGCTCCTGGTGGATCGGCAGCTGGCGCAGCTGGCACCAGCCCAGTTCGGCGCCGTTGGGCGGGGTGCAGTGGCGGCAACTGCGGCAGCTGGGGCGATTGCCCATCCTGCGGAATCCCGAGAAGGTGGTGGCTGCCCAAGTTAGTCAGGCGGAACCGTTCTGAGCAGTGGGAAAACCCAAATCACCAGGTTTCTCCCGTTTCCTGCAGGGAACCCGAATGCCGCTGAATCAGGCCAGTCGAGAAGCCCTCGTGCTGGCTATCCGCTCCATAGGATCCCGGCAGCTCCTCCCGTCCTGCGCCCCATGGCCGATCCGGTCAGCGATCCCGTTGCGCCCTTGCAGCGCACCCCCCTGGCTGAGGCCGCCCGCCGCGCCGGTGGACGCCTGGTGCCCTTCGCCGGCTGGGAGCTGGCCGTGCAATTCGGCGGCCTGGTGCAGGAACACCAGGCCGTGCGCCATCGCTGCGGGGTGTTCGACATCTCCCACATGGGGGTGCTGCGGCTGCGGGGTGACGGCGTCAAGGAGGCGATGCAGCACCTGGTGCCCAGCGACCTGTTCCGCATCGGCCCCGGCGAGGCCTGCTACACCGTGCTGCTCAATGAGCTGGGCGGCATCCGCGACGACCTGATCGTCTACGACCGCGGCCGCGTCAGCCTCGAGGGCGAAGAGCGCGACGAGCTGGTGTTGGTGATCAATGCCGCCTGCGCCGAAGCCGACACGGCCTGGATCCGCAGCCAGCTGGAGCCGGCGGGCTTCCGCCTCGACGACATCAAGGGAGATGGGGTCTTGCTGGCCCTGCAGGGCCCCGAGGCCGCGGCCCGGCTGGAGGCCCTCAGCGGCGCCGATCTCGCTGGCCTGCCCCGCTTCGGCCATCGCCAGCTGCTGTTGGCGGGATCGGCCACGGGCGCCGCCGCTGCTGCCTCGGTGTTCGTGGGGCGCACCGGCTACACCGGCGAAGACGGTTTCGAGCTGCTGCTTGATCGGGCCGCCGGGCAGGCCCTCTGGGCGCAACTGCTGGCCGAGGGGGTGAGCCCCTGCGGCCTCGGCGCCCGCGACACCCTGCGCCTCGAGGCCGCCATGCATCTCTATGGCAACGACATGGACGCCGGCACCACCCCCCTGGAGGCCTCGCTGGGCTGGCTGGTGCACCTGGAAATGCCCGCCGACTTCATCGGCCGCGCCGCCCTCGAACGCCAGAGTGCCGCCGGCGTGAGCCGCAAGCTGGTGGGCCTGAAGCTGCAGGGCCGCGCCATCGCCCGCCACGGCTACCCCGTGCTGCGGGACGGCCAGGTGGTGGGAGACGTCACCAGTGGCACTTGGTCACCAACGCTGGGTGAAGCGATCGCCCTGGCCTACGTGCCCAGCGACGCCGCCCGGATCGGCACCCAGCTGGCGGTGGAGATCCGCGGCAAGGCCGAGCCGGCTGTGGTGGTGAAGCGGCCTTTCTATCGGCCGGCCTGACGCAGCGACCTGCCGTCGCCAGGTCGAACAGGTTCCGCGCGATCGTTTCACCTGGCCGCTCTCCGGCGCCAGGGGCGCTGCAGACGCCCTGCCACGCGGCTGGGTGGCGCCCCGCCAACCCGGCGATGGAACGGGCCGCCGACCCCCTGTGGGAAAATCTCTTTTTGCCGGAACATCTCCGATGCGCAGCCACGGATGCGGCGACCTGCGCCACGACGCCACTGGCCAGGACGTGCAACTCTGCGGCTGGGTGGACCGGCGCCGCGACCATGGCGGCGTGATCTTCATCGATCTGCGCGACCGCAGCGGCACAGTGCAGATCACCGTGGATCCCGACTTGAGCCCGGAGGCCTTCGCCGTGGCCGAGCACCTGCGCAACGAGACCGTGCTGCAGGTGAACGGCAAGGTGCGGGCCCGGCCGGCCGAATCGATCAATGAACGGCTGGCCACCGGC
>CAIZOZ010000512.1 GCA_903934745.1 uncultured cyanobacterium | reverse complement strand
GGCGCTCCTGCCAATGAAGAGGGGCCCATGCAGGGCCCCGGAGGAGAAGGGGTTGGAGCCGCCATGGCAAGGGCGCCTGACCTCAGCTCTTGGACTTGAGTTTGGATTTTTTGGGGGCTGTGGTGGCCGCCGGGATGTCTCCGCCGCTCACGGCCACCTCGGTGACCTTGCCGCCCATGCGGTGCACCAGCTGCAGCGTTTCATTCATTCGGGTGTAGGGGACCTGCATGACGCAGTCGGCACTGCGCACGAAGTCGTTTTGGGCCAGCCCGGTGACCGTGATCGTGACCTGTCGGCCGTTGCCGAAGCTGGTGCCTCGGGTGCCTGCAGAAACCTTCATGGGGTTGATGCGGTGGGGTTGGGGGAAGGGGGAGGCGCGGGGGCGCTCAGTTGACGGGGGTGAGGCTGGCGATGCGGCCTCCCTGGCGCTGCACCTGCTGCTGCACCTCCAGCAGTTTGTTGAAGGGCACGAACAACACCCGGTTGCTGCGCTTGTGCAGGCGGTAATTATTGAAGCCGGTGATCTCCACCCGGAAGGTGCGACCTTCTTCGCCGGCGCCCACACCCTGACGGGTGACACCGTCGCTGGAGACGGCGCGGAAGACACTGCCCTTGGCGTTGGGGCTGACCACGGCCATCGGCTTTTCAGCGTGAACCGAGGGGTTCAGGCGCGACTGGGTTTTGAGGGCATCGCCCCGCACCGAGGCGCCGACGCCGCGGGCCAGTTGCAGCATGTAGGAAAACTGCAGGCCCTGCTGACCGGCGGAATAATCCCAGCCGTGCAGGTAGGGAACCACTTCGTCGCCGAAGCGATTCTGGTATTCGGCACTGTCGAGGTAGGAATCAATCTCGGCGTCGTAGCCCTGTTCCTGCAGGATCGTGAAGTGGTGCAGCATCTCCGCTTTGTTCTGGGGAGCGCGGCCGAGCAGGTGTTTGAAGTTCAGCTCGATGAAGCGATAGGCGTTGCAGTTCTCAAAGAACTTCGCCTTGTACAGACCGCTCTTGGCCACCTGACGCACGAACTCCCGCACGCTCAGGTAGCCACGTTTGAAGAGAGACTCCGGGCCTTCCAGCCGCTCACTGGCCATGAGGTACTGGTTGCCGAGCACCTGCCTGTAGACCGCACGGATCAGGGCCGCCTTGTCGTTTTCAGTGGCGTTGGACCAGTTTTCCTTGTTGCGGTCGCTGGCGAAACGCTCGATGCCCAGATAGGCAGCGTTGGCGAGTGTCATGGGCGTGGGCCTGGGGAGATGGCGATGGGGAGAAAGCAGTTCGGCAGCCTGAATGTCTCAACCTGAGGCTGCAAGGCGGATCCTATGGGCCTGCCTTGACATCAGGACAAGGCTTTCACAATCGTTACAAAGGCTTGGACGGCCTGCCCCCTGGCGGCGTGGTGCGGCACCGATACCATCCCGCCAGAACCCTGGCGCCGTCTTGCCATGACGTCTCTGTCCCAGCCTCCCGCCTGGTCCAACCGCCTGGCTGATCAGTTGCAGCTGCTCTCTGAGGTGGCGGAAAGTCTCACGTATCGCCTGCTGGAGTTCGAGGAGAGGCTGGCGTGCCAGGAGCAGCAGCTCTTGGCGCGGCAGGCGGCGGCCGAGCCTGAACTGGTGGAGGAGCTGGAATTGAGGTTGCTTGCCACCGACGATCGCTTGGCCCGGATTGAAGCCATGCTGGCTGCCGCCGAGGGCCCAGCTGCAGCCCGCCATCTCCAGCCGGTGCGACGGGCGAGCACCCATCCCCAGGCCCCGGGCTCGCCGTTGTCGCCTCGCCAGGCGGTAGGCCACGCGCCCGCTGAGGTTGAGATCGCGGCGGAGGATCCCTTTGTCGACGAAGGCGAACAGCCCTTCATGGATGAATTGATCGCCTAGGAGGCGGCGCCTTCAGGAGCCGGCCGTGCTCAGCATGGTGGCCGCGGTGTAGATCACGAAGCCGGTGAGCACGAAGCCTCCGGTGGTGACCAGTCCCTGCCAGAGCTTGCGGGCCAGTGGCGAGGGGGCATCAGCCAGCCAGGCCGGGCGGGGCAGGGAGAAAGCGCCGTTCGGAGACCAGGCCGTACCGTGCCCGACCGGGGCCCGGCGAGCCACCGCTTCACGCCAATAGCGGTCGTAGCGGGGGGCCTGCTGGTTGAAGGGCAGCGTTCCCTGCGCCTGGCCGGCCAGCACCCTCGAGCGCTGGTAGGGCACGGTGTCGTAGCCAAAGTTGTCGAGATATTCGTCGGAATTGAGTAGGTGGTCGATCAGGCCGATGAGGCCATGCTGGGCGATCAGGATCGAGAGGGAGATCCGCTCCTGGTTGCCATGCACCGAACGCCCCAGCACCCGCCCGATGATCTGATCGACCATCCGATAGTTGCTGTTGCAGCGGTAGAAGTCGTCGCGGAATTTGCTGGACAACAGCAGACTGCGCACGAAGTCGCGCACGGTGATCTGACGACTGCGCAACTGGGATTCGAGCACCGCGTCGCGGTCCACCTTGAAGGCGTGGAAGTAGATCTGGCGGTAGGCCTGCTCAATCAGCTCGTTGGCATTGGTGGCATTGCGACCGATCGTCTGGGGCACCTGCCGCGGGGTGTCGTCATTGCCGATCGCGAACGGCTTGACCCGGGCATTCTGGCTGACGCGAGCTGTGGCGAGCAAGGGAAGACTCATGGGGGAGCAAGGGGGGAGGGATGTCCGAAGCTTGGTGCGAACCGTAGGCCGATCATTCGGATCTCACGCTCTGGGGTGCCATCTCGCCAAAGTCCTTCACGTCGCCGTTGGCGCGCGCCTGTCGAAGCCGAGTCGCCGTTGGTTGGACCTCTGGGTGGTTCCGGGCAGGGCGATTGGGGCTGCTGAGTGCGCCTGCCTCCGTGGTGTGTCGAGCCCATGCAGGCAAATCTCGGTTGCCTCTGCGTTCAATCCAGCGCCTTGCTCGTTGATTCGGACCCGACGGCGCGGTCGGAGCCATCACCTTCGGCCTGCTGCTCTGTTTGGTGTGGCTCGGGCCCGTGGATCCGAGCGTTGCCGGTTGTTTGCTCCTGGCCGCTGATCCTGTCTGTCGCTCATGGTGGCGATGCGAGCGTTCTGCACGCCATCGCGTCTGGCAGCCATCGCTTGTCCTGCGATTGAGCTTGCGGTGGTCAGTCGGTCGGGACTGGCTCAGCTGATACCCATCCCTTTGCGGGTGCTGTTTGCCCCTGGCTGCGTTCTCCCAGCCATCAGATCCCCTGGCCGCTCCAGGTGGCGAATCACCCTGGCCGCTCCCTGGAGGCCCGCCGCTGGGTTTCGGGCACAAGGCCTGTTCAGGTGGACGAGCTCTCCAGAGTCTCGAGCCAGGGGTCGGGAATCTCCTGGCTGTAGTCGTCGGTGCGCTCGAACTCGAACGGTCCGGCCAGGGAGCCCCAGAGCTGTTCATGGGTCTGGGGATCGTGGCCGCGATCGATGGTGCGCATGCCACGGGGATCCAGTTCGAAACTGCTGACCAGATAGGCCGTGGATCCTTTGCGTTCCACCAGGCAGCGGCAGCCAGGCTCCACTTCGCCGATGAAGCCCTCCCCCTGTTCGCGCACCACATAGGTGCAGCCTTCCAGCGGCCGCAGGTCATCAGGACCGATGGTGTCCCGTTTGGCGACATCCTCGACGGCGCCCCAGAAGCGTTCGTCACTGTGGAGAGCCTGGTTGTGGATGATCAGGGATCCGTCCCGCCGTTCGGCTCGCAGCACTCGAATGCGGTAGGGCGCAGCCGGATTGATTGCGTAGGACTGCTCCAACAGCAGAGATCCGGGTGCCAGCTGCGGCAGGGCCCGGAACTTCACCAGGATGTGGGCGTAGAGGGGGGGGTTCTCGAAGGCCTGGGCCTGGTTGCTGAAGCCGGCGCTCAGCATCCGGACCAGACGGGTGAGGGAGCTGCTCATGTTCAGAACCTACAGACCGAGAAGCCGCACACGGAACTCCCCCACCTGGCGGGCCTGGCTGGGGTCATCCTGGGCGAAGGGATGGTCAGCCACCTGGCTGAGGATCAGATCGAGTTTCGCTACTGAGCTGAGGCCGTGGCTGGGCTCGCGCTTGCCGTGGTCTTGCCAGGCCTCATCAAAAGCCTGCGCAAAGCTGTCGGCGTTGTTGAAGATGCGATCGGTGAAGGCTTGCGGCTGTTGCATGGGATCAATGCCGCGCGTCGTGATGCCAGGACCCAGATTTGAACTGGGGACACGGCGATTTTCAATCGCCTGCTCTACCAACTGAGCTATCCCGGCTTGCCGCCCAGGCAAGGGCCGAGGCGACCCGAAGATCTTAGATCACGACCCCCTTGGGGCCTTGGGGCCGGGGTTCGACGGTGTGCGGGCCAGGCAGACCATGCCCAGCACCGGCCAGCCCGCCGCCTTCAGGCAGAGGGCGCCGTTGAGGGCAGTGGCACCGGTGGTCAGGATGTCGTCCACGAGCAGCACGGGTCGGCGGCGCTGATGCTGGCCGGGGGGCTGGCAGTGGAAGGCTCCTTGCTGGTTGGCCAGCCTCAGCTGGCGCCCGAGATGGTGCTGGCCCAGCACCGGGTGGGAGCGCTCCAGCAGGTTGGCCTGCCGCAGGCCCAGGTTCTTGGCCAGGCTGCTGCAGATCAGTGGCGGTATCGGGTTGCCCCGGCGTTTCCAGCTGGGGATCGGCACCAGCAGGGGGGATGGGCCTATTTGGCCCGCGGCCAGGGCGGCCAGCCTGGGCTGCAGCGGCTTCAGCAGCGCCGCCACCAGCTTCGGTTGGGGCCGGAGCTTCAGGTCCAGCAGCCGTTGCCGCAGTTCACCGCCATAGCTGCCACTGCTCCACCAGGACAGGGGCGCCTGCCCCCTCAGGCCGCCGGCTGGCAGGCCCAGGCGCTGGTCACAGGCACGGCAGAAGCCCGCCCCGTTGGCCTCCGCCAAGGGAGGAAGCTGCCGGCAGAGCGGGCAAGGGGTGGCCAACAGCCAGCCGAGAGGCAGGGCCGCCAGGCCGCGTTCGAGCAGGTCAACAACGGGGAAAGGCTTCAGGGGGAGAGCTGCCTGCGTCAGCAGCTGCGATCAACTGCTTCAAGGGTTCCCCGGCAGCGACCTGAGCATGCTCACCAGCGTGCGATGGGCATCGTCGCTGTCGCTGAGGGTGTGGTCGAACGGCACCTCCACGGTGTTGCCATCCACCTCCAGCCGCATCGCCTCGGGAGCCACCGCCAACATTCGAGCACTCTGGGCATTGGTCAGGCCGCCGTAGTGGCGGGCATAGGCGAGCACGGCGGCGGCGTGATCGTCGTTCATGTGTTTGCAGATCCGATCGCTCACGGCCGGGGTCAGGGGGTCGGCGCTCATGTCGGCAGGGTGGAGATGGGGGGATTCTGGAGTCAGGCGGCGCCGAAGCGCTGCCACAGCAACAGGCCCAGGCGGATGGCACTGAAGCCCACGTAGCCGGCCAGCACCACGAACAGCGCCATGGAGAGGATCGTTTGGAGGCGCGCGTTCATCGGGTTGCAACGACTGAACCTCCCATCCTGGCCTGGGCCTGCAGCGCCAGGCGGGCCATCCCCAGCGCCGCCGACAGTCCGGGACGGTTGCGCACCGGGATGCCGAGAGCCCGCTGACGCAGCTGGCGCCATTGGGGATTGCGGGCGCCACCCCCGAGGGTGATCACCTGGCGCAGTGGTGGAGCGCCGAGCTCACCCAGGCGGCGCCAGCCCCTGGCTTCGATCAGCGTCAGCCCTTCCAGCAGGGCCTGCAGGTAGAGCGCATCGCTCACCGGCCGCGGTTCCAGCCGAGGCTCCAGGGTTGGATCATCCACCGGGAAGCGCTCGCCGGGCGCGGGCAGCGGCAGCAGATCGAGGCCTGTGGGGCGCTCGGGATCGATCTGGCGACTCAGCTCCGTGATCTGGGCGTCGGTATAGAAACGGCGCAGCACGCCCGCGCCGGCATTGGAGGCTCCGCCCACCAGCCAGCGGCCGGCGATCCGATGGCAGCTGAGGCCGGGGCCGCGGATCGGGGAAGCTGCGAATTGTTTCAGCACCATCGTTGTGCCCAGCACGGTGACGCCGTCCCCCTCCTGGGGATCAGCGGCCAGGATGGCGGCATTGGCATCGGTGCTGCCGGCCACCACCAGACAGCTGCCGGGCAGGCCCAGAGCCAGGGCGCTCGCTGTCGCCAGCGGGCCCAGCACCGTGCCGCTGGCCTGGATGGTGGGCAGGGCAGGCGCCCACGGCTGGGAGGCGATGCTGCCGGCCCAGTGGCCCTGCTCCAGATCCCAGCCAAGTCGAAGATTGTTGCCCTCTTCCCCCCAGCGCCAGTCCGCCAGCAGCCAGCCCATCAGCCAATCAGCCTGATGGCGTAACAGCAACTCCGGACCTGCCCCGGTCTGGTGCGCTTGCTGCAGCAGCTGCAGCGCCCTGGCCAGGCTGCCACTGGCACTGGCCGCCGGGCTGGGGCCAGTGCCAGCGCAAAGCTCGGCGGCCGCTGGGAGCTGCTGCGGGCAGGCCTGGTGGTATGGCAGGGCCCGGCCGAGGGCTCCATCCAGCAGGGAGCCATCTGGCCGACAGAGCAGCAGGGTGCCGGAGGTGCCATCGATGGCGATGGCGGCCACCCTCTGGCGCAGCTCGGCGGGCAACTGCTGAGCCAGCGCGATCAGGCCCTGGCGCCAGGCTGTGGGCTGGTTGAAGGATCCGGGGTAAGGGCTGCTGGTCTCGATCAGCAGCCTGGCCTTGCCCTCGCCGTCGGCTTCTGCCAGGGCGAGACGCAGGCCGCTGCTGCCGAGATCAAGCCCCAGCGCCAGTGGCGACACGACCGGCTGTGGCCTGCTGCAGGGTGGCCGCAATGGCCGCCACGTTCTCCCAGGGCAGATCAAGGTCGCGGCGACCGAAGTGGCCATAGGCAGCCACGTCCTGGTAGAAGCGGCCACCCCGTTGCTGGGGCAGTTCCCGCAGGCCGAAGCTTTCGATGATCGCGCCGGGGCGCAGGTCGAAGTGCTCCTGCACCAGGGCGGTGAGGTCGGCGTTGTCGATGCTGCCGGTGCCGAAGCTTTCCACCAGGATGCTGGTGGGCTTGGCCACGCCGATCGCATAGCTGAGCTGCACTTCCACCTTGCGGGCCAGGCCGGCGGCCACCAGCGCCTTGGCCACGTAGCGGGCGGCATAGGCGGCGGAGCGATCCACCTTGGTGGGATCCTTGCCGGAGAAAGCACCGCCGCCATGGCGGGCGTAGCCGCCGTAGGTGTCCACGATGATCTTGCGGCCGGTGAGGCCCGCATCTCCCTGGGGACCGCCCACGACGAACTTGCCGGTGGGATTGACCAGGAAGCGGGTGGTCTCGCGATCGGGTTGGAGGTTGAGATCGGCGGTGGAGGGTTCCACCACGTGGCTCCAGAGGTCGGCGGCGATCCGCTCCCTCAGTCCCTTTTCGTCGCTGATGCCGTCGATTTCAGCGGTGTGTTGGGTGGAGATCAGGATCGTGTCGATCGCCACTGGTAGATCGTTTTCGTAGACGACACTCACCTGGGTTTTGCCATCGGGCAGCAGGTAGGGAAGGCTGCCGTCGTGGCGCACCTGGGCCAGCCGGCGAGCCAGCCGATGGGCCAGGCTGATCGGCAGAGGCATCAGTTCCGGCGTTTCATTGCAGGCGAAGCCGAACATGATGCCCTGGTCGCCCGCGCCAATCTTGTCGAGCGGATCGCCGTCGTGGTCATCGGCCTCATCCACCCCCTGGGCAATGTCGGGAGACTGTTGGTCGAGGGCGATCAGCACCGCACAGCTGCGGGCATCGAAGCCGCCGGCCCGGGCACCGCTATAGCCAATTTCCTCGATCACGCCCCGCACCAGGGTGTTGAAATCGACCCGGGCGGTGGTGGTGACCTCACCCGTGATCAGGCACAGGCCGGTGTTGACGACGGTTTCGCAGGCCACACGGCTGGCGGGATCCTGGGCGAGCAGGGCGTCGAGCACGGCATCGCTCACCTGATCACAGATTTTGTCGGGATGGCCCTCTGTGACCGATTCCGAGGTGAAGACGTAGCGGCTCATGCCTTGGCGCTATCTGAGACTGGCTGAGAGCCTATGGCGTCGTCGGCAGAGCCGATCGTGCCCATGGACACGCCCCGGTCCGGGTGGCTGTGGCTGACAGTCAATTCGCTCCAGTGCTGCAGCTGGGGCACATCGGGATCCAGGGGCGGGGGCTGCCTCCAGCCGGCTCGATAGCCAAGGACCACCGGCACCCCGGCGGTGCGGGCCATGCGCAGGTCGCTGTTGGCGTCGCCGATCAGGGCGCAGTGTCCAGCTGCGATACCCAATTCCCGGCAGACACCGTGGACGGCATCGGGATGGGGCTTGCAGGGCCGGTGTTCAGCGCTCCAGATCGCCTGGAAGTGACGTTGGAAGCCATGGATCGCCAGAAAGTCGTGGATCCCCTCTTCGTGATCGTTGCTGATCACAGCGCAGCGCAGACCGGCGGCGCTGAAACGCTCCAGCAGGTCGGCGAGCCCATCGGTGGCCTGCGGGCGGTGCTGGCTGCCCTGGCCGTGGAGGGCATCGGTGCGGGCAAACACGTCTTCACTGATGGCCAGTGCCTCTGGCCAGCCCAGCCCCACCATGGCGAAGGAGGTGGCGGTGGCGATCAGATTGTGCCCGCGGGAGGCCACAGCCGTGATGCTGGCCGGATGGATGCCGGCGGGCGTGAGGCCGTAGGCGCGGCGCAATAGATCTTCCAACGCCTCGCGGCGTTGCTGTTGTCCCTGGGGATCGAGGGCCTCAAGACAACGAAAAACCCTTGCCGTGGCAAGGGCTTCGAGCATCGGCTCGCTATGGCTCATGGTGCCATCCTTGTCGAACAGGACGGCTTTGATTTCGGCGGGCGCAACTCCCGCAGGCTCAGCACCTGAAGCCACGAGGGTTGCGGGGCCTGAGCCTGCAGCCGCAGGTTCGGGGCCGGCATGCCAGGCCCTGAGGGGCTCTCCACCCAGGTTGAGATGGACCATGGTGACTGAGCCCCTTGGCGAGATCAATCGAGGCTGACGCCCATCGGTTCGCCATCTTCGGCCTGCTCCAGCAGCATCTGCTTGTAGCGGGCGGCCATTTCCTCGGCCTTGTCAAACACCTTCTGGGGATCGGTGAGCATGTCGCCCGGCTCGGGCTCAAGCGCTTTGGTGGAGAGGGAAATTCGGCCCCGTTCGGCATCGAGATCGATGATCATCACCTTCATCTGATCGTTGACATTGAGCACCGTGTGCGGTGTCTCGATGTGCTCGTGGCTGATTTCGGAGATGTGCAGCAGGCCGCTGACGCCGCCGATGTCGATGAAGGCGCCATAGGGCTTGATGCCACGCACGGTGCCGAGCACCACTTCGCCCACTTCGAGGCGATTCATCTTGCGCTCCACCAGGGCGCGGCGATGGCTGAGCACCAGACGGTTGCGCTCCTCATCCACCTCCAGGAACTTGAGGGGCAGGAAATCGGCCACCAGCTCTTCCTTGGCCTTGCGGGTGCTGATGTGGCTGCCGGGGATGAAGCCCCGCAGGCCTTCCACCCGCACCAGGGCGCCACCGCGGTTGGTGGCGAACACTTCGCTGTAGATGGTGGCGTCTTCCTTCTGAAGCTGACGCACCCGCTCCCAGGCCCGCTGGTATTCGATCCGGCGCACCGACAGGGTGAGCTGGCCGTCTTCGTTCTCCTCGCTGAGGATGAAGAACTCACGCACCTCGCCGGGCTCAAGCACGTCGGAGAGGTGCTCAACCCGGTTGATCGACACCTCCTGCAGCGGCATGAAGGCGGCGGTTTTGGCGCCGATGTCGATCATGGCGCCCTTGGATTCAAGGGCAAACACGGTGCCGTTGACGACGTCGCCTGGCTTGAAGTTGTAGTCGTACTTGCTCAGCAGGGCCGCGAAATCGTCGATCGTGAAGCCCACCCCGTCGCCATCACGGGCGGCCACCCGGCTGCTGGAATCATCGGCGGAGGGCACATCTTCCGGAATGGCGAGATCCAGGGAGGCGTCTTCCTCCTGCAGATCGGCAACCACCACGTCGGTGGTGAGGGTTTCGCGTTCGGAAGAAGGGGTCACGGTCATGGAGCTGGGGCGGTCTGCCCAGAGGCAGTGCGAAGGAAGGTGCCTCTCTGCCCGCCAGCAGCGGAGGCGCAATCTCGAACTCTATCAACTGGCCCGCCGTGGATCAACAGCCCTGGGGGATCGGAGCCGCTCCGGGCTGTGATGGCCAGGGAGGCTGCTGGGGCGACAGCCCAGGGACCAACGGTTCAGGAACCGAGTCCGAGGGCTCAGCCCACGATGGCCAACCGGCCTTTGCCTTGGCTGCCGCGACTTTGGCTGGGGTGGCTCAGTCCTTCAAGCGTGGCCACGAAGTCACTGACGCTCTGGAACTGGCGGTAGACCGAGGCGAACCGCACGTAGGCCACTTCGCTCATGTCGCGCAACTGCTGCAACACCAGTTCGCCGATCTCACTGCTGGTGACCTCCCGGCCGTTGCGCTGTTGCAGGCCCAGTTCGATCTCGTCGACCACCGCTTCGAGCTGGGCGGGCTCAAGACCGGTTTTTTCGCAGGCCCGCAGCAAGCCATGCAGCAGTTTGGCCCGATTGAAGGTTTCGCGGGTTCCGAGACGCTTGATCACCGTGATCGGTACGGTTTCAACCCGTTCGTAGGTGGTGAAGCGAAAATCGCAGTTGAGGCATTCACGCCGCCGCCGCACGCTGCGACCACTATCTGCCGCCCGGGATTCGAGCACCCGGCTGTCGGTGTGTTGGCAGGTGGGACATTGCATCCCCGGAGTCGCTCCGTGTTCGGTTTTCGCAAGTGTAGACAGACAACGACAGAAAGAAAAGGTTTGCTGCCATCCCGGGCTGTTTTGCTGATCGCTGAACCAGTGCAACCCTCAACGTTTGCTGTGTCCATTCGGCCAGCAGCAAGCGAAAAGGGCAGCGCTCCACAGCCAACCGGTTGGCCCCACAAGGCCGTTGTGCCAACAAAAAACCCCCGCCTTAGCGAGGGTTTGATCAAAGCTTGGCCGTTAGGAACGGCAAGCTGGGTCACTTGCCGATCTTCGGGGGATCGCGGAAGGCGATCGCGAAGAACAGGGTGGAAATGGCCAGAGCCAGAATCAGGATGTAGGCGAAGCTCTCCATGGGGAGTTCTCGGGAGAAGAGGGATGGAGCCGGCGATCAGCTGAGGGTGGAGCCAGCCGGAGGCACATAGCCCTCGGGCAGGCGGCGGGTCGACCTGTCGCCCAGTTTCTGGAACAGACCGAACTCCACCTGTTCACCGAGATCGGGGTCGATGCCGGCGAAGACATCACGGTAGAGGGTGCGGGCACCGTGCCAGATGTGGCCGAAGAAGAAGAGCAGGGCGAAGCAGGCGTGGCCAAACGTGAACCAGCCGCGGGGCGAGCTGCGGAAGACACCATCAGAGTGATAGGTCTCACGGTCGAACTCGAAGCCTTCACCCAGCTGGGCCTTGCGGGCCAGGCGCTTGACGTCAGCCGGATCGGTGAACGTCTGGCCGTTGAGGGCACCGCCAAAGATGGTGGCGGTTACACCTTGCTGCTCGAAGGAGTACTTGGCCTCCGCCCGGCGGAAGGGGATGTCAGCGCGCACCACGCCTTCATCGTCCTGGAGAACAATGGGGAAGTTCTCAAAGAAGTTGGGCAGACGACGCACCTGCAGGTCGTGGCCAGCTTTGTCGGTGAAGGCGATGTGGCCGATCCAGCCGGTGGGCAGGCCATCACCATTCACCATCGGTCCGACCCGGAACAGACCGCCTTTGGCTGGACTGTTGCCGACATAGTCGTAAAAGGCCAGTTTCTCGGGAATCGCGGACCAGGCCTGCTCCTTGGTGGCACCGTTGTCAATGGCGGTTTGCACGCGCCGATTGATTTCGGTTTTGAAGTAGCTCTGATCCCACTGGTAACGGGTGGGGCCGAACAGCTCAATGGGAGTGGCTGCAGCTCCGTACCACATGGTTCCGGCCACAATGAAGGCAGCGAAGAACACGGCGGCAATGGCGCTGGCCAGCACCGTTTCGATGTTCCCCATGCGCAGGGCCTTGTAAAGGCGCTCAGGGGGTCGGGTGGTGATGTGGAAGATGCCGGCAATGATGCCGACAATGCCGGCCGCAATGTGGTGCGCCACGATGCCGCCTGGATTGAAGGGGTTGAATCCCTCCGGCCCCCAGGCGGGCTGGACGGCCTCGATATGGCCATTCAGTCCATAGGCATCGGTGACCCACATCCCTGGACCAAACACCCCGGTGAGGTGGAAGGCACCGAAGCCGAAGCAACCGAGACCGGCCAACAGCAGGTGAATGCCGAAGATTTTCGGCAGGTCGAGGGCGGGTTCGCCGGAGCGAGGGTCCTGCCAGATCTCCAGATCCCAGTAGGTCCAGTGCCAGATGGCAGCCAGGAACAGCAGGCCACTGAAGACGATGTGAGCAGCGGCGACGCCCTCGAAGCTCCAGAAGCCGGGGTCGACACCGGTGGCTCCGGTGATGCTCCAGCCGCCCCAGCTGTCTGTCACACCCAGGCGGGCCATGAAGGGCATGACAAACATGCCCTGGCGCCACATCGGGTTGAGCACCGGGTCGGAGGGATCAAAAATGGCAAGCTCATAGAGCGCCATGGAGCCGGCCCAGCCGGCAACCAAGGCGGTGTGCATGAGGTGCACGGCGAGCAAGCGGCCCGGGTCGTTGATGACGACCGTGTGCACCCTGTACCAGGGCAATCCCATGGGGGGTCAGATCTGGGTTGGGTTTGTCGATCGGCCAGGCCGATCCGTCTGGCGATGGTAGAGGGTGCGGATGGCCGCACGGGGCACCAGGTAACGGACCGCAACTGCAGGCTTGCGCCGACGGTTTCAAAATGGGGGTTCCCGACCTCGTTGCGCCATGCCTGTGATCCGATTCGTGCGTGAGGGCCGGGATGTGGAGTGCTACCCGGGCGAAAACCTGCGCGAGGTGGCTCTGCGCGAGGGCATTGAGCTCTATGGCCTCAAGGGAAAACTGGGCAACTGTGGCGGTTGCGGGCAGTGCATCACCTGTTTCGTTGATGTGGAAGGGGCCCCGGATGCAGCCCTCACCGCGCCGACGGCTGTGGAGGTGCAGAAGCTGCGCCGCCGTCCCCAGGGCTGGCGTCTGGCCTGCCAGGCCCTGGTTCAGCAGTCCCTTGCCGTGGTGACCCGGCCCCAGGCGGGACTGGCCGATCGGGAAGCGTTGCTGGCAGAGGCACTCTCCAGGCCTCTGCCCCCTGGCCCCCTGGCCTGGCCCACCCCGGTTGAAGCGGAGCCGGAGGACCCGGATGCTGGCGTTGAAGCCGCCGGAACCACAACAAGCGATGAAGGGAACGCCTAGGCCCCTCAGGGGCGGTGATACGTTCTCAGCATCTTTTCGACAGCCATGGAAACCAACGACCTCGGCTTCGTGGCCAGCCTGCTGTTCGTCCTGGTTCCAGCGGTCTTCCTGATCATCCTCTACATCCAGACCAGCAGCCGTCAGGGGGGCTGAAGCCCCTTGGGCCGGTTGTTTGGGCTTGATCGGCAGACAGCGGCCTCGGGCTCAGCTCCCTGGCTGGTTGCCTGAGTCGCTTGCCTCTGGCCGCACGGGTGATGGATCCTCAGGACCTTGCTTCTGCTGCAGAGGCCTCTGCGGCCTGCCTTCCCAGGTAGGAACGGCTTGGGTCCATGGGCTTGGAATCAGCGCTTTGGCGGCAATCCCTGGCCTGTTCAAGCTTTGAAGCTCAAAGAGG